>LJXT01000033.1 GCA_001314815.1 Algoriphagus marincola HL-49 | reverse complement strand
TTACAAGAGGGCCTTTGGAGGACTCTTGAAAGACGGAACTGAAGATCCTTTAGATGAAGTAAAAAACTTAATTCCTTCTGGAAGCAGTTGGAGTGAGATAAGTAAAATATTAGAGAACGAAGCAACCGGAAATTATGATGCAAATGGAGAAAAGTGTAATTAAATCTCATCTAATTCTTGGTTTCATTCTTTTTCTATTCCTAAACTTTCAAAATGCATATCCCCAAGATAAATATGACTTAGGTTTAGAAAAATATTCTATCATAAATTCGGCTTTTAAGCACTCAAGAGAACAAGATATAAAAATTCACAAGAAGACAATGCCCTATGAGACTTGGATGGATGAAGTTTGGGGAGAGGAATTTTCAAATTCACATGGTGTTGGATTTTGTCTCTTTGAAAATGACCAAAATTTAGCTAAAGCCTTTGAAGACTTAAGGGTTTCAGTAAAAAGTCTACAAGTAAAAAAGCTTTCGAAAAAGCTTATTGATGATAGATTTCAAATAAAACGTTTTACAAATTCTAATAATGGATTGATGCTTTCAGAACCGATAATTTTGGGAAATTACGCTTTCTTTTTCTTTAGGTCGAAAACGAATAAAAGCTTATATGTATCAAAAATTAATTCCGATGGAATTTGGGATTATGAATGCGGGGTGACTATCTACGGTGAACTCCATTAAAATTCAAATAATGAGGCCGTCCAAGTATTTGGGATGGCCTCATTATTATTTCGGAAACGTGCATAATAGAAAAATAGATGGAATAAGTCGGGATGAAATCTTTATAATTGGGATAAGAAGTATGGCCCTACAGATGGTAGTTTAGGTTTTGACTACTATTACAAGATGGCCTTTGGAGGATTGGTCAATCCTTCTGATCCTAACCAACTAATCGATGAAGCAAAATCGCACATTCCACCAGGAAGCAGCTGGGCGGATATCAATCAAATTTTAAAAAATGAAGCATCTGGAAGCAATCAGGCAAATGGAACAAAGTGTAATTAAAGGGTTTATAATTCTGGTTCTTCTAGGGTCTTCCTTGCTATGTGAGGCTCAACAAAAAAGTAAACTGACCAAAGAACAGTATGAGGTAATAGAGGGAGCCTTTAGAAATTCCGGCAAGGATCAAACGCGTATTTTCTTTCAGACAATTGATTATAAATCCTGGGTTCATCTTTTGTATGGAGATTACTACAGAGAAGAATGGGAATCGCGCTTTGCTCTTTTGAAGATTCTCAATTAGAAAAAGCCATCGATCAACTGAGCGATCATGTAATGAATATTCAGGTCAAAGAATTTAATCCTAAGAAGCTGGGAAAAAGATTTGTTTTGATCAAAGATCTGACCGAGCAACCCTATTTGTCCCTGACCGAGCCCATCATCATAGGAGACTACTCTTTTTTGTTGTTTAAATACCCAAATTCGGAAAGCTTGAGAGTGCAAAAGAAGAATGAAAGAGGAGAATGGATCTATGAGTGCTCTGTGCCACTTTATGTAGTTTTCACTGATTAATTTGATAGAAAAGCCATCCCATTTAGGGGTGGCTTTACCCTTTTACAGGAAATCAATTAAAAGGGCAATTCATCAGTTCCAGTCTGTTTCCGTGAAAATATAGATTAGAGAAAAACCCAAGTCGTGAAACTTGGGTTATTTTTCAATTTAAATCTCCATTGGTTAAAAATTCTCTAAGTGAAAGCTGTTTGATACCTTCATAGCTATTTCCTTCAAATTCATCCATTGTGATCACTATTTTTGGATAGTTATCTTTGATTTGCTGCAAATTTCCGAATTCCCGCTCTATAGTAGAAGGTTCTGTGATCGATAAAGCCACTTGGATATAGATGGTTTCACCGGATTTTTGACAAACAAAATCGATTTCTTTTGCACCTAAGGAACCTACTTTAACATCATGCCCCGAAATCAATAGTTGGTTATAGACGGCATTCTCTATGATCTTGCCGAGATCTTCGGGCCTAAAACCCCAAATCCCGTGTCTAATTCCTAAATTTTCAAAATAATACTTATCTCCAATTTCAAAAATTCGTTTTCCCACTAGATCAAACCGAGATACTTGGTGGATCAAAAACGCATTCGTCAAATAGGAAAGGTATGCCTGAACTTGATTATGGGAGATTTTTACTTGTTGGGATTTTAGGAAAGCGGAAATTTTATTGGCTGAGAATAAACTGCCTGTGTTATTTGCCAAGAAAAGAACCAACTTTTCGAGAAAGGCAGTGTTTCTAATTGAATTCCTATTTACCACATCCCGATAAAGAATGGTGACATAAATATTTTTTAGATATTCAAAAACTACCTCATCCCTTAGCTCTAGATTTTTCAGATAAGGCAATCCACCATATTTAAGAAATTTATTTAGTGTTTTATTTTCATCCGCCAATCCGTGAAATTTTAAAAATTCCACATAAGAAAGGCTAAATACTTTGATTTCAATTACTCTACCGCTCAACAAGCCAGCAACATCCGTTGACAGAAGATTTGCATTACTACCTGTGCAGTAGATATCTAATTCGTCATCTAAAACCAATGATCTTAATGCCTCCGGAAACTGATCTATATCCTGAATTTCATCTATAAACAGATAATTCATTTTTCCCGAGATCTTCTTGCTTTTGATGAAATGATTTAGATCTTGAGCATTTTTAAGAAATGAGAATTCTAGATCTTCTTTGTTGATGTAAATGATTGACGCATTGGGCGATTCTTTTCGAATAATATGGATGAGTTGGTATAAGAGGTAACTCTTCCCTACTCTTCGCTGACCTGTGAAAACCTTGATCAAAGACTTTCGCATGAATGGAATTACACGTGTCAAATATTGAGGCCGCTCAAAAATATCCTTTGGAATTTGCATTGGAGATAAATAATTGAAGTGCTTAAAGATAAGATATTGTAAGTATGATTACAATATGTAATAAATTTTCACAATTATGAAAGTACAATTACAAAAAACCACTTAACTGGGTTTTCGGACAAAGATTAACTCAAAAAGGATTCGGTTCTACTTAGGGTCTGCTGAAAAAGTCTTGGACAGGACAGTCTAAAGACGGAATTACCAGTCACAATGATCGAATTTGGCTTTTTTAGGCGATTTTCAGCGAGTTCCAATTTCCTAGCCCTGCTCCTAACATCTATCCAAAATCTTATTCCCTAATGCCAATGAAATCGGCACGACAAAATGATCCTTTACCAATTTTGAAAAATAGGGATTACAATTGGAATCAAATCATTTCCTCCCTCTCCCAAATCAATAAGTTTCCTTAATTTTGCGCCCTATGGCAAAGACAGCGACTCCGGCGGAAAACGCCCAACTGAAAGATATTATTTCCCATGCTAAAGAGTATGGGTTTGTGTACCCAAGTTCCGAGATCTATGACGGTCTGCAGGCGGTCTATGATTATGGGGCTTATGGGGTTGAGTTGAAAAACAACCTCAAGCGCCTGTGGTGGGAAACCATGACGCGTGTCCATGAGAACATTGTGGGAATCGATGCGGCGATCTTTATGCACCCAACCACCTGGAAAGCTTCCGGTCACGTGGACTCGTTCAATGATCCCATGATTGATAACAAGGACAGTAAAAAGCGTTATCGCGCCGACGTCTTGGTCGAGGAGCATGCTGCCAAGTTAGAGAATGAGGGAAAAGTAGAAGAAGCCAAGCAACTCACTGCTGCATTAGCGAGATTGTTGGAAGCGGAGGACTTGGCTGGAGTTCGGGACTTGATCGTGAATACCGGGATCACCTGCCCCATCAGCGGCACGACCAATTGGACCGATGTTCGTCAATTTAATTTGATGTTTTCGACCCAAGTGGGTTCGGTGGCGGAAGATGCTTCTACCATTTACCTGCGTCCGGAGACGGCTCAGGGGATTTTTGTCAACTTCCTGAATGTGCAAAAAACTGCCCGTATGAAGGTTCCTTTTGGCATCGCCCAAATCGGGAAAGCCTTTCGAAATGAGATCGTCGCCCGTCAGTTTATCTTCCGGATGCGAGAATTTGAGCAGATGGAAATGCAATTTTTCGTACGCCCTGGCACCGAGCTAGATTGGTACAAGCAATGGGCAGAGACGCGGATGAACTGGCATTTGGCTTTGGGTACTCCTGCGGAAAAGCTCCGAAAGCATGATCATGAGAAATTGGCGCACTATGCCAATGCAGCTATGGATATCGAGTACGAATTTCCCTTTGGCTTCAAAGAAGTGGAAGGCATCCACTCCAGAACAGATTTCGATTTGAAATCCCATCAGGAATTCTCCAAGAAAAAGCAGCAGTACTTCGATCCGGAGGTCAATCAGAATTACATTCCTTATGTGATCGAAACTTCTATCGGAGCAGACCGCCTGTTCTTGCTGACCCTTTGCAATGCTTATACGGAAGAAAAGCCCGAGGAGAAAAGCAGAACTTATTTGAAGTTTCACCCGGCAATCGCTCCGGTGAAAGCAGCGATTCTACCGATTACCAAGAAAGACGGATTGCCTGAGAAAGCGCAGGAAATCGTGGAATTGTTGAAATATGATTTTAATATCATTTATGAAGAGGCGGCGTCTATCGGAAAGCGCTATGCGAGACAGGATTTGATCGGAACGCCTTTCTGTATCGCCGTGGACCATCAGACTTTGGAGGACAATACTGTCACCATCCGTCATCGGGACACTACCGAACAGGAGCGTGTGGCTATTTCTGAATTGCATGGCCGAATCGCTGAGGCGACGAGCTTTAGACGGGTTTTTGAGAAGATATAATTGTTGATGCTGTTAGTGAGACACTAACAGCGGAGGAGAAGATATGATTGTTGATGTTGTTTTTAGTGGGACACTAACAACGGCGGAATAACAGCTTTTTGTGAGTGTGGACACTCACAAAGGCAGGGAGCGGCGGAGATGACCGATGAAATAAGCCTTGAGATTTAATTTTCTCAAGGCTTTTTGTGTTTTTGGCTCAAGTTTCATCGAATTGGAAATCCTTCAACAAGGCCTAGGAATTCTAAAATGGGAGGAACTGATGTTCTATGACCGAACGCTACGCAGCCTCTGGAGAAGCAGCATTTTTTTTGTTTTTGGGCTTTCTCCAATTTTCTACCAACTTCCCGGCCGATTGTGTAGTTTAGAAGCAAAACAGTATCCATGTCTCAAAAAGCCCTTATTGTAGGTTCCGGTATAGCGGGTATCGCCGCCTCCATTCGCCTAGCTGTCCAAGACTATTCCGTCAAGGTCTTCGAAGCGAATCCCTATCCGGGAGGTAAACTTTCCGAAATCACCCTAAAAGGCTACCGCTTTGATGCAGGTCCATCGCTTTTCACTCTACCCGAGCAGGTGGAAGAACTATTCCGATTGGCAGGAAAGGATCCCAAGGATCATTTCGACTACGAAAAACTGGAAGTAGCCTGTCATTATTTTTGGGAAGATGGGAAGCAAGTCAAGGCTTGGGCAGATATCAATCGCTTTGCAGAAGAAGTAGAAACGAAATTGGGTGAACCTGCCAAAAACGTGCGGGAAGCACTGCGGAGCTCAGCCTTTATTTATGAGCATTTGGCGCCGCTATTCATGCATCGATCCCTGCATCAATTTGGTACCTGGACCAATCCGCAGGCGCTAAAGTCTTATTTGAAAATGGGGAAATTGGGGATTTTCTCCACCATGAATCAAGCCAATGAACGGCAATTCCAGAATCCAAAATTGGTTCAGCTTTTCAACCGCTACGCGACCTACAACGGTTCGGATCCCTATCAAACTCCTGCTACGCTGAATATCATCCCCCATCTGGAATTCAATATTGGAGCCTACTTCCCCAAAAAGGGCATGCACGATATCACCATGAGCCTTTATCGGCTAGCTCAAGACTTGGGTGTTGAGTTTCACTTCAATGCCAAAGTGGAGGAAATCCTGGTAGAAAAGGGACGGGCAGTAGGAGTAGAAGTCGATGGAAAAAGGCATCAGGCCGACATCATCGTGAACAATATGGACATGGTGAACGCCTACAAAAGTATTTTGCGCAAGCAGAAGCAGCCCAAGAAGTTGCTGGAGCAACCTAAATCCAGTTCGGCATTGATTTTCTATTGGGGAGTAAAAAGGGAATTCAAGGAACTAGGACTTCACAACATTCTTTTTTCGGAAGATTATCAAACTGAGTTTGAGCATATTTTCAAAAAGGGAAGCATCTACGAAGATCCGACTGTTTACATCAATATCACCTCCACTCACAAATCCGACGATGCTCCCAAAGGCTGTATGAATTGGTTTACGATGATCAATGTCCCCAATAATCAAGGGCAGGATTGGGATAGTTTGATACAGGAGGCGCGGAAAAACATCATCTCCAAAGTCAATCGGGTGTTAAAAACTGATTTGGAATCCTTGATCGAGGTCGAGGAAATTCTAGAACCCCGAACAATCGAGTCCAAAACTTCCAGTGCGAATGGGGCGCTGTACGGAAACAGCTCTAATAATCGCTTTGCGGCATTTTTACGTCATGCCAACTATTCCTCTGACATCAAAAACCTCTATTTCTGCGGAGGATCGGTCCATCCGGGAGGCGGAATTCCGCTTTCTTTGCTCTCGGCAAAGATTATGATGGGGTTTGTGGGGGATTGATAGGCAAAATTCAAAAAAGACTTTAACACCTTCAATCTTATCATCCAATTTTTCGTATTTTCAACTATGGACTTTAAAACACACCTTGAAATTCGACCTGAGAAACGATTTGGAAAACCTTGTATCAAGGGAACTAGAGTTTCTGTTTATGATGTGTTGAATTGGATGGCCAACGGAATGAGCCGCGAAGAAATAAAATCTGATTTTGAAGAGATCACAGACGAAATGATTGATGCCTGCTTAGCCTATGCTGCAGATAAGGAGCGAAGGTTAATCTCAGCAATATGAAGCTTTTATTTGACCAAAATATTTCGCCAAAAATCCTAAAAACACTTCCTCCAAAATTTTCATCTGTTTATTTTTTGATTTTTATTGGTCAGATGGTCCCGAAAGCTTTCGGGATGACGATTAACCCCGAAATATCGGGGCATTTCCCTGTGTGTTTAATGATGATTTTAATCGTGTCGATTTCTAGTAGTCAACAGGTGCGATTCGTTGGACTAGAGAACGCCTCCGATATGGAGATTTTTCAGTTTGCAAAGAAAAACCACTTCACTATAGTATCCTTTGATTCTGACTTTATCGATCTTAATAGTATTTATGGTACCCCTCCAAAAATTATTTATTTAAACTCAGGGAACCTAACAACCAAAGAAAAAGAATACATTCAAAACAGATATTTTAACTTGATGATTGACAGAATGGTGACAACCATTTTCAGGCATAGTCACTTCGTAAATCGTAATTCGTCAATCGTAAATCACAAAAGTGAGTCTATTGCTTCCTGAACTAGATCTTGCTCAAATCCCCGCTGCATCAAATAGCCGACAACCTTAAATCGCTTTTTGTACAGGTCGGGTTCTTTGGTCTTCTCCCATTTCTTTTCTGTTTCCGAAAGAAGCGTGTCATAGTACTCCGTTGGGTCAATTTCCAGCAAGCCTTTTCTGATTAGATCCTCAGGAACTTGCCTCATTTTTAGCTCCATTCGAATCCGATTTTTACCCCATTTTTTCAAGCGGAATTTTCCCCGGGAAAAAGCCCTTGCATAGCGCTCCTCATCAATAAATTTCTCCCGAAGAAGAAAATCTATCAGCTTTTCAATCTGCGGTTCAGCGATCCCTTTTTCATAAAGTTTACGCCGCACTTCCCAGGCACATCGCTCCTGATAGGCGCAGAAAGCGGCGATTTTTTCCTCAGCCTCCTCGACCGTCCAGGAGGTTTTTCGGACTTGCTTTGGGTTATTTCTTCCCCAATCGGACATTTTGATTAATTTTATAGAAAAATTTTATCCTTAGTTTTTCTCAAACCTAATAAAAACTCTTACGATGCGAAAGAAAATCATAGCCGGAAACTGGAAAATGAACATGACCTATGATGAAGGCCAAATACTTACATCTGAGATCGTGCAAATGGCGCAGGATGAACAGTTGAAGGATGTTATTCTGGTACTCAATCCACCCTTTCCTCACCTTCACGTGGTCAAAAAGCTTATCGGTGGAGCATCCAATGTTTTTGTAGGAGCTCAGAACTGCTCTGATAAGGAATCAGGAGCATACACCGGTGAGGTTTCGGCACCAATTTTAGCTTCATTTGGAGTGAGTTTCGTCATCATTGGACATTCGGAGCGAAGAGAATATTTCGAAGAAACTAATGAATTGCTCACCGAGAAAGTAAAGCAAGCCTTGGCAGCTGGACTTCAGCCTATCTTCTGCTGTGGTGAATCATTGGATATCAGAGAGGCAGGTACTCATGAGCCCAATGTCAAGTACCAGCTCACGGATAGCCTTTTTGAACTTAGCGCTGAAGAAATTTCAAAAGTTACCATCGCCTACGAACCCATTTGGGCAATCGGTACAGGAAAAACAGCTTCTGCTGAGCAAGCTCAGGAGATGCATGCGGCTATCCGAAAGCATTTGGCCGGTAAGTACGGCAAGGAAGTGGCTGATTCAATTTCCATACTTTACGGTGGAAGTATGAAGCCGTCAAACGCTGCCGAACTTCTTGCTAAGCCCGATGTGGACGGTGGACTAATTGGCGGGGCCTCGCTGAAATCCCGCGACTTTATCGATATCGCCAAATCCTACTAAGCTGGGATGGACTACCGGGAATTCAAATTCACTTGCTCCGAAGATTTTCGAGAGATTTTAATTGCTGAGCTTTCTGAGATAGGTTTTGATGCCTTTTTGGAAACAGATGAGGGCTTTGAGTGCTATTCGCCTTTGGATTCGTTCGACAGGGAAGCCTTTGATGAGATTCTGAATCGCTATCAAAGTCATGCAAGCATCACCTTTTCGGAGAATCTCACCAAAAAAGTCAACTGGAATGAGGAATGGGAGAAAAACTATGACCCCATTGCCGTCGGTGACTTGGTATTCGTCAGAGCATCTTTTCATGAGCCAAGACCAGGGTTTAAATACCAGATAGTCATCAATCCCAAAATGTCTTTTGGGACAGGTCATCATGCGACTACCTTTCAGATTCTGCAGCTTCAGGGAAAAATCGACCATCAAGGTAAGCGCGTCCTGGATGTAGGTTCGGGTACCGGAATCTTAGCGATCATGGCTCACCTCCTCGGAGCTTCATCGGTAGAAGCCTTTGATATCGATGACTGGTGTGTGGATAATGGGAATGAAAACTTTCAGCTCAATGAAGTCCCAGCAACCATGGGGCTAGGCAGCATTCGGGATGTAAATCCCAAGGGGCCCTTTGATATCATTCTCGCCAACATCAACAAAAATGTGCTTTTGGACGAAATGGAGATATATTCCCGTCTTTTGGCACCTCATGGGTACTTACTTCTCAGTGGTTTTTACACCCATGATATTGCGGATATCCAATCGGCTTGCGAAAAGCTTGGTCTGGAATTGGTCAATCAAAGCGAAAAAGATAACTGGGCCGCACTGGTCTTCACCAAAAGTTAAGATGGAGGAACTCTTGATCTATGCGGTTTTGTTTTTGCTGCTCATCGGCCACACGCTCCTAGCAGGGAAAATGTACCGGGCTGTTCATGCAAATTCCCTTCTTTCGATCAAGGAAAAAAATGTTTGGAAGCTCAAGGCATTGATTTTTCCCGCTTACTATTGGTTTCAATACCAAAAAGAAGTTAAACAATCCTGAAAAGGGGTATTCACAATACACGATCGAACCCGATCGTCAAATTCTTTCGTAATTTACACCCATGGAGTACGTCTGGAAACCTAAACCAATAGCAGCTCAATCTGCACTCGAAAAACTCAGCAAGGAGATCAATGTCAATCCGACTTTGGCCAATGTGCTGATCAATCGGGGTGTTGAGAGCTTTGAGCAGGCAAAGGATTATTTCCGACCAAGCCTTAGTCAGCTTCACGACCCTTATCTAATGAAGGGGATGCAGGAAGCTGTCAATAGAATCGAGGAAGCCATTCAGTCAGAGCAAAAGATCCTAGTTTATGGAGACTACGATGTGGACGGCACCACGGCAGTTTCGCTAGTCTATGGCTTTCTAAAAGGCATTTATCCAAACGTGGATTTTTATATCCCTGATCGCTACAAAGAAGGGTATGGGATATCCGAAAGAGGGGTCAGATACGCCTCAGATGAAAATTTCTCTTTGGTCATTGCCCTAGACTGTGGCATCAAAGCCATCGAAAAAGTGGCATTAGCCAAGGAACTGGGCGTAGATTTTATCATTTGTGATCACCACACGCCCGGGGTAATTCTTCCGGCTGCAATCGCCGTTTTGGATGCCAAACAGACGGACTGTCAATATCCCTACAAAGAATTGAGCGGCTGCGGGGTCGGTTTCAAGCTGATCCAGGCAATTGCCAAAAGAAGAAATATCGATGAATCCGCACTTTACGGATACTTGGACTTAGTCGTTGTCAGCATTGCAGCAGACATTGTACCTATCACAGGTGAAAATAGAATTTTGGCCTACTATGGTCTCGATCGAATCAACAATACTCCCAGACCCGGACTCAAAGCCTTGATCCTCCGCAGCAAAATCGAAAAAGACATCGGCATCTCTGATATTGTCTTCAAAATCGGTCCAAGAATCAATGCTTCCGGTCGCCTAGAGCATGCGAAAGCATCTGTAGAGCTTCTGATCTCTACCGAACTGGACGAGGCTCTTGAGCGCGCCAAAGTAGTAGATGAAGTCAATGCTACCCGCCGAAATTTCGATGAAAACATCACCCGAGAAGCATTTGAAATGATTGCGGCAAGGGAAGAGGAGCAAACCTGGAACTCGACGGTTCTATTCAAGGAAGATTGGCACAAGGGTGTCATCGGGATCGTGGCGAGCCGCTGTATTGAAAAGTATTACCGTCCCACCATTATTCTCACCGAATCCAATGCCAAAGCGACCGGAAGTGCTCGGTCTGTTGTAGACTTTAATATTTACGAAGCGATTGCAGAATGCAGCGATCTCCTGGATCAATTTGGAGGGCATAAGTACGCCGCGGGTTTGACACTTTCAGTGGATAAGGTTCCTGCCTTTCAGGAAAAATTTGAAGAGGTAGTGCGAAATCGGATCGAGGAAGTCCATCGAAAGCCGGTCATCGAGATCGATGGAGAACTCCTACTGGATCAAATCAATTATCGCTTTTACAATATTCTCAAGCAAATGGCTCCTTTTGGCCCTGGAAATCCTGAACCTATTTTCAAGATTTCCAATGTGCAGGCCGAGGATGTGGTCGTTTTGAAAGAAAAGCATCTCCGGTTCAAAATTTTGCAGGATGGCCAACTCACCACTCCGGTATGTCTTGGTTTTGGAATGGCCGATCGGGCTAAGGATCCGGATTTGACTACGGTGAATTTTCTTAGATCCCGAATGCGTTTTGACTTAGTGGCAGAAATGCGAGAAAATTTCTTCCGGGACAAAAGTAGCTTGCAACTCTACGTGAAAGATATCAAATTCGACTAGTATGGAACTTCGAGCAGAGCATCTCATCAAAATATACAAAAGCCGAAAGGTGGTCAACGATATCTCCGTTGAGGTAAAGCAAGGGGAAATTGTCGGACTATTAGGTCCAAATGGAGCGGGCAAAACCACGTCTTTTTATATGATCGTGGGCCTGATTCAACCGAATGAAGGCAAAATCTTCCTCGACCAAGAAGATATCACCAGCCTGCCGATGTACAAAAGAGCCCAATTGGGGATCGGTTACTTGGCGCAGGAAGCATCTGTTTTCCGTAAGCTATCTGTAGAAGAAAATATCCTGGCAGTCCTCGAAATGACCAATATGCCAAAGCAGCAGCAAAAGGAAAAGGTGGAAAGCCTCCTAGAGGAATTCAGCTTAACCCACGTGAGGAAAAACCTTGGGATGGTTCTTTCCGGCGGCGAAAGAAGGCGTACAGAGATTGCGCGGGCATTGGCAGTAGATCCTAAGTTTGTGTTGCTTGATGAACCTTTTGCAGGGGTAGATCCGATTGCCGTTGAGGAGATTCAGACGATCGTGGCCAAGCTCAAAACCAAAAATATCGGGATATTGATCACCGATCACAATGTAAATGAAACCCTATCCATCACAGATCGGGCTTACTTGATGTTTGAAGGAAGACTTTTGAAGGCCGGCACTGCCGAAGAGTTGGCTGCCGATGAGCAGGTAAGAAAGGTCTATTTGGGCAGTCAGTTTGAATTGAAACGTAAAACTTTTTCTAATTAATGGAGGTGATCAACAGCTTTATGACCTGGGTCTTCAAAAGCCGCCTGGGACAAATCGAATATTTCAAAAAAGCTCCCCATGCTGCTCAGGACAGCGTGCTGAAAGACCTTATTGAAGCTGGAAAACAAACCAAATTTGGAAAGGAGTTTGGCTTTGCAAGCTTCCGTAATTATCAGGATTTTGCTAAAAATGTACCTCTTACCGATTATGAAGGCTTCAAACCTTACATCGACCGAGTCATGAAAGGAGAGCAAAATCTGATTTGGAATACAGAAATCGAGTGGTTTTCCAAGTCTTCGGGCACCACTTCCAGCCGAAGCAAATACATTCCCGTCACAGAAGAAAGTCTCGAAGAGTGTCACTTCAAAGGAGGAAAAGATATGGTCACCCTTTACGTGAGCAACTATCCGGACTCCAAGCTTTTTTCGGGTAAATCGCTTTCGATTGGTGGTTCTTTGGAATCCAACCCACTTAACACAACTAGCAAAGCAAAGGCGGGAGATATCTCAGCCGTCATCATGCGGAATCTTCCTATCTGGGCACAATTTGCCAGAACCCCCTCGCTTGAAGTCGCTTTGATGAATGAATGGGAAGCAAAAATCGAAAAAATGGCTCGCGAAACCATGGACGAAAATGTCGTGAGCATAGCGGGTGTTCCCACCTGGACCATTGTCTTGCTAAGACGAATCATAGAAATCAAACAAGCAAAAAACATCCTGGAAGTCTGGCCCAATCTGGAAGTCTTTTTTCACGGAGCGGTAGCCTTTGGACCCTATCGCAACCTTTTTAAAGAACTCATCCCTTCTGATAAGATGCGATACATGGAAACCTACAATGCATCGGAGGGATTCTTTGGATTGCAAGATCAAATAGATTCGGACGAATTGCTTTTGCTTTTGGATTATGGAATATTCTATGAATTTATCCCCATGGAATCCTGGGAGGATGAGAATCCTACCGTGCTTCCGCTTTGGGAGGTGGAAGTAGGAAAAAACTACGCCTTAGTCATCTCAACAAATGGTGGGCTTTGGAGATACAAAATAGGAGATACCGTCCGATTTACCTCAACCAAGCCCTATCGATTCAAAATTTCCGGAAGAACCAAGCATTTTATCAATGCTTTTGGAGAAGAAGTCATTGTGGAGAATGCAGAAAAGGCGGTAGAATTTGCAGCCGAAAAGACTGAGGCGACCATCGAAAACTTCACCGCTGCACCAGTTTATTTTGGAAAAAATGGTGAAAAGGGGGCACACGAATGGATCATTGAGTTTGCCAAAAATCCAACTGACTTAACCAAATTCGAAGAGCTGCTGGATCAGCATTTACGGGAGGTCAATTCCGATTATGACGCAAAAAGACACAAAGATCTCGCACTGGTAAAACCAATTATTCATATAGCTGAAAATGGACTTTTTCAGGAATGGCTACGCCAAAAAGGAAAGCTCGGTGGCCAAAACAAAGTGCCTAGACTTTCCAATAGCCGGGAATTTGTCGAAGAACTGCTAAAAATAAAGGCTTCGCTAAAAGTTTAAAAAAACTTAGCCCCATTGGGTAATGATCTTTCTACCGCTGCCAAAACCACTCGACCACTTTGATCTGGAAAGCCAGTGATCAAAACCTCAGACATAAAATCAGCAATCTGTCGGGGTCGAAAATTGACTACACATATTACCTGCCTGCCGATCAGGTCGGCTTCTGAGTAAAGCTCCGTAATTTGAGCAGATGACTTTTTCACACCGATTTCCGGCCCTAGATCGACCCAAATTTTATAAGCAGGTTTGCGTGCTTTTTCGAAATTTTCCACACGGATAATGGTTCCAACACGAATTTCTAATTTGGCGAATTCTTCATAGTCAATCGTTTGCATAGTGATTTTTTTTGCTAATTTTATGAACCTTTTAAATAGCCCTAAGTTTCATTAAAGGTAACATACTCAAAATGCTTAATAAACCTACGCTTCCTTTTGGTAAAATCGGCTGCATTCTGACATCTGTCTTCGCATTATGCCTTTTTTCAGTTGAATCATTGGCACAAAACGAGCAAGAGAAGCCAGTTGAAATCCCTCGACAGTTAGATCGGCCAATCATGGAAGAAGATAGATCTTTCCATCACAATTATAGTACGGAGCAAAACGACGTTAAACCCAAAACTGAATCAAAAGTAAATCCGGTTCAGATTCCTACCACCCCTATCAGAAGAGAAGTAGTCATCGGGCCTGAAGGAAAAAAAACCAATGAACCTTCCTCCACACTATCATTCAATATTTTTCTTTACGTTTTAGAGAAATTCAAAGCAGACTAGTTTGTGTTTTCTTTTAAAGCAAAAAAGGACTTTTTAGAAAGTCCTTTTTTTATGATTCAGCTAGAAATTTTTCCAGATCCTGCACGCTAATCATTCCCTCATAAAATGCTCTTCCAAAAACGGCAGATTGTACTCCAACCTCTTTGAGCGCTTTGAAATCATCGATACCTCTGACTCCTCCACTTGCCGCAATATGCAGCTGAGGGAACTTCTCCTTTACCGTTTTATAAAGCTCAAAGTTGGGACCCTCCATGACTCCATCTCGAGTCACATCTGATACCTTGAGGTATTTGAGACCACGCTCATAAAAGAATTCAATGTGTTCATAGAGATCAATGCTTGTTTTTTTGAGCCAGCCGCGGATTTTAATTTTATTATCTGAGGGGTTGGTATCTGCTGCAAGATTGATCTTTTCCCGACCATAGGAAAGGATAAACTGGGCAAAGCGCTCCGGGTGATTTGCCGCTGCAGAAGAAATAGTCACCGTCTTGGCACCAAACTCGAAGCATTTGATCACATCTCCATCAGTCGTGATGCCTCCGGTAAAATCAACCTTCAATTCGGTGTATCCGGAGATTGCTTCTAAGATATGGTAGTTTTTTGGTTCTCCCCGTCTTGCACCATCCAAATCCACCAAGTGCAAGCGCTTAATGCCAATAGACTCAAATTGCTGAGCAATCGATAGAGGATTATTGGAAATGACTTCCTGAGTGGAAAAGTCTCCACGCTTCAAGCGGACACATTTGCCATCAATAAGCCATATTGAAGGTATTATTTCAAACATTTTAATTTCGATAGAGGTGTCTAGTAAAATAAGCAGAAAAATCTGAATCCTAAAGATAACACAGAAGACTACTATCTCTCCAAGTAAAGTGGCAAAACTTTACAATTTTTTAAATTTATTCAAGGATTCAATACAAAGGATGAAATTAGAATTCCTCTAATATTCAGTAAAGCAACTTCGCTATTTTTCCTTCCGGACCAGATGCCCAAACACTCCCGGCTGCAGTACTCAATGAAACTGTATGAAAAGGCATGTCTGAAAATCGTTCCCATGTTTTGCCTCCATCTTTTGAAAAATCCGACCCGCTAGGACCAACGGCTATTAACCAGGAAAATCTCGGGAAGTATTGCACACCGGATCGATAGCCACTTGGCCCGGTGGTTTTGTCTTCTGACCAACTCATTGTCGCGGTCAAAAAGAGCCCTATATTACCCTTTTTTGATTCAGGCTCTAGGTAGTCCCCACCCACAGCTACCAACTCCCCCTTTTTCGTATATGTCATAGAAAAAATTCCCTGGGAGGACTCTCCTTGAATGAGTGGGCTTGGATGAACCATCCATGTTTTACCACGATCCGGTGAGTGGTGGATATTTGAATATCTACCGCCACTCCCAAGCCAAATATTATCTTCTTGTGCAAGCAGTGAACTAGCCGATGCCGCAAAACCTGCTTCGCCTTCCTTGGCTTGCGGAAGGGAATCCAGTAGACTCCAAGTTAAGCCTGCATCTAAGGTTTGATAGATCATCCAAAATCCATCTACGGGATCTCCAAAGACATAGCCCCGATTTTCATCTGCAAAGCTGATTCCATCGAAAAAGGCCTTCTCGGACTCCTCGACTTTCAACTCCCAACTTTCCCCACCATCTGAAGTACGATAAATCCTAGCCGGTTGTCCAGCTGTCACCACTATGGCTTCCTCAGCATTGAAAGCATGAATAGACCGAAAATCCACCGAATCCAAACCATCAACGACTCCAAAACTCCACGTGCTGCCTGCATCTACTGATCGGAGCCAAACCCCCTCGCTTCCACTGGCCCAAATGATATCAGAAGTCACTACGCTGAGACCACGAAGAGATGATTCAGTGGGAGCCTCGACTACCTCCCAATGCAACGGTTTTTCTGGAGACTCCTGCCTAGATTCATTTTGACAAGCAGAAAAAATAAGTAAGGAAACTATGGCCAGCGTGAAGCCCAGCCAATGCTTGATAATAAGGTTTTGCACAAGTATGTTTTTATGGATATGATTTCAGACTAGGTCAAGTGTAAGAAGCTAAAACCTTCTATCCTGATGAGTTTTCAAGTGAAAGATATATTATATGGGAGCAAATCCGCTTACACTAAACTGTCACATCTACTTTTCGGTAAGCTTCAATCAGTGAAAGCTCACCTTCTTTTCCAGGCAGCGCATTGCCATGCTCCATTCCCATTACCCCCTTAAATCCTTTATCATGAATGTAATTGAATACATTTTCATAATTGATCTCTCCGGTACCGGGTTCTTTTCTCCCCGGATTGTCACCGATTTGGATATAGGCTATTTCATCCCAGCACTTCTCCATATTAGCGATTAGATTTCCCTCATTTCGCTGCATATGATAGATATCGTATAGAATCTTACAAGCAGGACTACCTACAGCCTGACAAATCATAAAGGTCTGGTCAGCATGTCGAAGGAAAAGATCAGGGTTGTCACTCAGAGGCTCCATGACCATGGTCAATCCATGCGGTTCGAAGATCTCCGCACCCCGCTTCATCGCTTCGATGACATGGGCAGTTTGGATGCCCATCGGCAGGCTTCTATCAAAATACCCTGGTACCACGGTCATCCATTTGGCATTGACTCGTTTTGCGACCTCAACAGATTCACGACAGGTTTTTAGAAAAGTATCCATAAATTCCTGCTTGCCCGTGGTCAGAGAAGTCTTCCAGTTATCCCCTCCTTCGATCACAAATACACCCATTCGCATCCCGAGCTGATCGAGCGTTTTTCCGATTTGCTCTTGCTCCTCTACCGATCGCTTCAGCATACCATTGTCCTCAAACGAGCGAAACCCCTGATCAGCCATAAACTTCAGCTCATCGATGATTCCTCCGGGGGCATGATTCCGAAACATGCCGAAGTGCGGTGCAAAGTCCATATTAAATGTAGGAGCACTCCTTGTCTCTTTGCCCATGGCCTGAAGGCTCATCCCTCCCGTAAGTCCCAATAGCGTACTTCCAAGACCTACTTTTTTTATAAATCCTCTTCTTTTCATGGCTTAGATCACTTTAGTTTTACCGGGTACAGCATGAGGATAAAAGCCATCCTCATTGGGAAGTATTTTTGGTAGAGCGTCCCAGGCAAGTTTTTCGGGGAATAAATCTACCGACCCATTCAGGGCCTCATCCCAGGAAATTACTTTTCCCGAATAGGTCGCATACCTTCCCATGATGGAAGTCATCGTACTTTTTGCTGCATTTTCAGCATCTGCAAATTTATAATCCCCTTTTACTAAAGCCGCCCAAAGCTCATCATGCTCTACCTGATAGGGATTGGCATTGTTTTCCCGGTCATGGGTATAAATGGCATTCCCTTTCCAATCACTCAGATTCCCATGATTTCCAGCACTGAGGTAGACTTTCCCTTTCGTGCCTTGGAAGGTTTCGTCCACCCGATTAGCTGCGCCGGGGAAGTGTCTGCATTCACTGTGAATCACCGAGCCATCTTCGTAGGTGAATGTGATTACATGATGGTCAAAGATCTCTCCATGGTCTTTACCTGTACGAACCTGACGCCCACCTGTACCTTCCGCTTTCACCGGATAGCCCTGCTTGACCCAATTGGCCACATCGATGTTGTGCACGTGTTGCTCAGTGATATGATCTCCGCAAAGCCAGTTGAAATAGTACCAATTTCGCATCTGATACTCCATTTCAGTCTGGCCAGGTTTTCGTTCTCTCACCCATACCCCACCATCATTCCAATAGACCTGTCCACCAACAATATCTCCTATAGCTCCATCGTGAATCCTTTTGATAGTTTCACGGTAGTTGGCTTGGTAGTGCCGCTGCAAACCAACCACTACATTCATTTTTTTTTGTTTTGCTACCTCTGCAGCGGCTAAAACTCTGCGAATGCCGGCAGCATCAGTGGCAACTGGCTTTTCCATAAAAATCTGTTTGCCTTGCCTTACGGCCTCCTCAAAGTGACTCGGTCGAAAACCAGGAGGTGTCGCTAAAATAACCACATCAGCCTCGGCTATGGCTTGTTTATACCCCTCAAATCCTACAAACTGTTTCTCTTTGGGAACCTGAACCTTCTCGGGTCCATATTTATCCAAAATAGGCTTCAAACTTTTATCCAATCGATCCTGAAATGCATCTGCCATAGCCACCAATCGAATAGGGTGACCCGTCTCAAAAGCCTGAAAGACAGCTCCTGTACCCCTTCCTCCACAGCCAATCAAGGCTAGTTTGAGATGATTATCAGGAGATGCATAAGCTCCGGGTACGACGAATGGCGAGGTAAGAACTCCTCCGGTCAAAATGGCAGAAGTCTTGATAAAATCCCTGCGCGAATTTTCGGTTTTCATATTTTGGGTTGTTTAGGTTTAATAGTCATCAATTGGTGCCTGTCCATAATAGGCTTGAATTTCTTTTTCTGAAGGGGTTTCTAAGGGCCTAACCAGCCGAATTCCCAAAAAGGGCGCCTCAGGAAACCACCATTGACTTTTGGGAATTTGTGGGTCAAGCTGTTTCCATTTTGGATCAGTGGCAAATCTTCTGGTAGCACTGATTTCCTCTGCAGGATGCTTGAAGCTACCGCCTCGGACTACCCTTGGATAGAGTTTAGTGGAAGGATTTAGTGGGTTAATTTCAGAGGATTCCTCGTAATAATTCGGATCATAATGATCCATTGTCCATTCCATCACATTTCCGTAGATATCGAAAAGCCCCCAGGGGTTTGGTTTTTTCAGTCCGACCTTCTGCGTGGACTCTTCCGAATTTTCCTTAATCCATGCATAATCGCCCAAATCCGAGCTGTTTTCTCCAAAAAAATACCGGGTATCTGTTCCCGCTTTGGCCGCATATTCCCACTCGGCTTCTGTCGGCAGTCTGTAGAATACGCCCGTTTTCAGATACAACCAATGGCAAAATTGGATGGCTCCATACTGTGTCATTCCTACAGCAGGCTTGCTTTCCTTCCCCATTCCGAAAGTCATATCCAGATAGGGTAAGGAAGGCCGGGAAAGCCCATCCACTTGATCTCCAATTGGCCCCTCGGAGATCGCTAGCTCATAATTCTTGTCAACAAATAGCTCAAAAATATCCCAAGTCACCTCATGAGCACTCATCCAAAAGGCATCAATCTTAACTGAATGAGCTGGTTTTTCGTCCAAAAAACCCGAATTATCAGAGCCCATAATGAAACTGCCAGCGGGAATTGGTACCATAGAAAAATAGAGATCAGTACCCTCAATAGACTGATCATAGGCATTGAATTCCGAATAGTCCTTTTCGCCTAAGGTCAGGAAAAGTAAAAAAACAAATACCCATGATTTGCTCATGTTCTTTCAGTCTGGTTCACATTTCTTTTACGACTTCTTTTTTTGGAATTTTAATCGACCACATTCCGCGAAGATCTCCTATTTGATGTCCTATTGCTTTATCCTCAGGGTATAACTCATTCAGCTTTTGTAAAGTCTCCTCGCTGATTTCTTTGCCGGGTTCCCCGTGGCAATTCAAGCAAAGTCCTCCGGGAATTACAATTGCTTTAGTATAAAGTAATTCTTCACCTCCATTTAGTTTTTGAAGATTGGGTGCCAGTTCATTTCCATTTTCCACATCATACTCGTATGTTTCCAGATAGCGCAACTCCATTTCGGTAGGCTGGTCGGTGGGATTTCGATAGCGATTAGAAGCTCTTCTTACTTCCACTCCATATTTGTCCCCCACTTCTTTCAAAATGGGAAGGGCTTGAACATTACAAAACTCAATAGCTCCAGGTACTCCTTTCTCGGCAATGGCTTTCTGAAGACTTCCCATGAGTTGCTTCTGAGCCTCTAAGCTGATTGAATCTCCCCATACCATGGCTTTATCGAGTATTTCGGCTTCATTTAGCTTTTTCACTTCCATGGCTTGGTTTACCTCTTCAAAGACTTCTTTAGAAACTCGCTCACCCCCTCCACAAGAGGCTAAAATGGTGATCAGAAAAACAAGAGTCAGATTCTTAGTCATATCTTTTATTGGTTTGCTTTTGCTAAATCTACTAATCAATCCTAATAAATGATAGGAAAGCTTTAATTTAGACATTCAAATTTGAACTTTGACAAGTGCGGAATTCACTTAAATTTGTTTGTATTCGAAGCAAATGATGAGAAAATACCTATCCTTTATTTTTACCCTGTTTTTGTTTTCTGGCTTGGTGAAGGGACAAACCTTTAAGCAATTACAAAGCTGGGGATTGGACTTTGAATCAATACATTGGACATCTAATCTTGAGGGAATCATTGTAGGTGAGCAAATTATTGCAGTCACAGAAGATGGTGGAGAAAATTGGCATGAAGTCACTCAAGACTTTGATTTCAGGTTTTTCGATTTGACATTTCTTAGCCAAAATACCGCAATTGCAGTGGGTGAAAAAGGTCAAATTTTTTACTCTTTAGATGGGGGAAAAACCTGGGAATCTTCAGAATCCGGTACTACCAGGGATATTTTTAGTATTTCAAAAATTAACGAAACGGAGGTTATTGCTGTTGGAGCTGATGGTTTAATAATTAAATCAACTGATGAAGGAAAAACCTGGGCAGAAGTGGGTTCCAATTTAACCACAAACCTCAATGAAGTGGATTTCTCGGATAGTGGGCTTGGAGTTTTAGCCGGAGATCAGGGCCTTGTTGCCCATTCCAAGGATTTGGGTGAAACCTGGGAAATCACCTCTGTAGCCACCTCTGGGAATTTAAAGAGTATAAAAATCTCAGCTTCGGGTAAAGTTTACGCGGCAGGGGAAGCAGGAACTATTATCCATTCTCTTGATACTGGTAAAACATGGACTAGTATTCAAGCGTCCGAGGCTGTAGATTTTTACAGCCTAAGCATCGGAGAATTGGATGAAAAAATAATTAATGTCGCAGGAGCAGATAATACCTTATTTAGGTCAGTAAACTCTGGAAGTAGTTTTTCAAAAATCAATCTCCCTGCCCCAGGCAATGGAAGAACAATTAAGTCACTTAGCTTCAAACCTGGTGAAAACACCATATACGGTGTCGGGCAAGATGGATATGCCACCGCATCCATTAATGCTGGAAACTCATGGGCATCAAGGCTTTTGGGCAATCGGGTAGATTTTTATACGCTCGAATTTCTATCAAACTCCTTTGCGATAGCTGCTGGGACCGAAGGAAAATTTTTCGTTACTTCAAATGCATTCAGTACGGTCATCGAAAGACCCATCCCTGATAAAATCTCAATTCTTACCGCTGATTTTTGGAACGGAAATTACGGCTTTGTCGCTGGAGAAAACGGTAACATTTATAGAACGTCCAATGGTGGACAATCATGGACGCCACTTCCGATCCAAACAAATCAATCCCTGAAAGGCATTCATTTATTCCTTCCCGAATTCCCTTACCTGTCAGGTCAATCTGGTCTGATTGTGCGTTCTTCTGGCACTAGCGGAAACTCTTGGGAACTGTTTCAAGAAGAAACCACCGATACCAACCAAGATATAAATGACCTTTTAGGATTTGATCTTCAAAATGCCATGACGGTAGGAAACGGTGGCTATATCGGTATTTCTAACAACGGCTCTGATTGGCCAAGAATCCAATCTGGTACTGAGAATGATCTTTATTTTACTTCACAGCTAAGTGATTCAACTGCAATTGTGGTTGGTGAAAAAGGCACCATTTTAAAAACCGAAGACCTTGGCAAGTCTTGGAAAAAGATAACGACTGAATATGACATAGATTTTCTGGGAGTTGATTTTTTTGATGATAAAACGGGTTTTATCGTAGGAAAGAGCGGTCTATTTCTGATCAGTGTCGATGGTGGTGAGTCATGGACCGAATTCGATTCAAAAACAAAAAGAGATTTGCGTGCAATCCAAGCTGTAAATCCCAATAAAGCATTTGCCGCAGGAAAAGATGGGGTTGTTATCGGATACGATTGTGTACCTCCTTCTGGGGTATTGGCAGAAATTTCAGGTACCAGTTTTACTTGTTTGGAAACGAAAACATACACAATTACCGATTCTCCTGTACCCGGATCAGAAATCACCTGGCGTGTGGACGGAGGCACAATTATCTCCGGCCAAGGCACTTCTGAAATCGAAGTAGAATGGACAGACCCGGGAAGGAAAGGGATCTTTGTCAGTCGCCAAAATTTCTGTGGATCCGGAGAAACCTCGTACATGGAGGTAATTGTCTCTGATATTCCACCTCAAAACCTTCAAATCGAAGGAGAAGGAACTACCTGTGTGGATCAAACAGAAAATTATGCGCTCCCGGCTTTAGAGGGGGTAACTTATACTTGGAATGCAACAGGCGGTACCGTCATCTCAGGACAGGGAACTGCTGAGGTTGAGGTAGCTTGGACACAGGCTGGCCAAACTACACTCACTGCTACACTTGAAAATAGCTGCGGCACCATCGACCCTGTCCTTCTTCCCATCCAGGTAATCGAAAGTCCAAACCAACCCAGTGAAATTCAAGGTGAAAGCATCTTGGCTCCAGGAAATTACTTTTATGAGGTTCAAAATCAACCCAACTTTAATTTCCAATGGCAAATAGAAGGTGAAGGAAGGATTTTGAGCGGTCAGGGGACCAACAGAGTAGAAGTATCCTGGGTGGAAGAGGGGGAATATACCCTGACTGTAGCTGCCCAAAATGCATGTGGATTTGGACCAGAGAGGAGTCTGCCTGTCATTGTCAGTCTAGTGACATCATTGGAGCCTTCGCCGGATATCAAAGGACTAAAAGTCTTCCCAAATCCATCTTCAGGTAAGGTATTCATTGAGGCTGGATTTTTAGACCAGTGGAATTCAATTGATATTTTTGATCCCAATGGAAAATCCATTGAAATGCTTCCAATCAATAAGGGACAAAAACGGATCGAAATTAAAGATCTTCGGCCGGGATTGTATTTTATCCGAATGACGGGGTCTGCTGACCTTGTGGTCAGAAAAATTCTTGTTCAATAGAAAAAAATTCTCGCCACATAGAATTTTTTCACCTGACTTTATTTTTCGATAGAACCAAATTTTATTTGGCAATTGTAAAATTATATCTGTTTTATTCTAGATTTTTAAAATATCATACCGTATCATATAATTAATCCAAATTATATTAGGTTTTTCATTTGGGAATTCCGAAAATTTTTTGATGATTTGAGGAGAATATTAATCCAAATTTTATGCATTCACTTGCCCCAGAGAGTTTAATGATGTCATATGGCTACAAGCCAGAATGGTCAGAAGGAGCTGTCAAATGCCCTATTTTCCAGACATCCACCTTCGTTTTCAAAAGTGCAAAAGAAGGAAAAGAGTTTTTTGAAATCGCCTATGGCAAGAGAGAAAAATCACCAGAGGAACAACCGGGCCTAATCTACTCCAGACTGAATAATCCAGACCTTCAAATTCTGGAGGAACGGCTGACACTATGGGATGGTGCAGATGAATGCGCTGTTTTCGAAAGTGGCATGTCTGCGATTTCGACTGTTTTACTAGAGTTTTTGAGACCAGGGGATGCATTGCTATATAGTAAACCTGTCTATGGAGGAACGGATCACTTTATCAACAAAGTCTTGCCTCAATACGGGATTGAAGGTGTAGGTTTTACCAACGCCATGGATGAGGAAACCTTGATCTCCATAGCTCAAGGGAAAAATGTGAAACTGATTTACATCGAAACTCCCGCTAACCCTACCAATGCCCTTTTCGATCTGACCCTTTGCAAAAAGGTGGCTGACCGCCTAAGTACCCCAGAAAATCAAGTTTATGTCGTAGTAGACAATACCTACATGGGGCCTCTTTGGCAACATCCTCTGAAGTTAGGAGCTGATTTGGTAGTTTATTCAGCGACCAAATATATTGGAGGGCATTCGGACTTGATAGCTGGTGCTGTCCTTGGGCGATCTGAATTAATGCAGCGAGTACGAACGCTCCGGACTTTTTTGGGAAATATGGCAGGGCCATGGACCGGATGGTTATTGATGCGAAGCCTAGAAACGCTGAAAGTAAGAATGACACAGCAGGCAAAAAATGCAGAAAAAGTAGCCGATTTCCTTAAAAATCATCCAAAAGTAAGTAAGGTTTACTATTTAGGACATTTAGAAGAAGGTGACCCTCAATATGAGATTTTTAAGCATCAGCTGTCCTCAGCAGGCGCAATGGTTTCTTTTGACATAGTGGGAGGAGAAGAAGTGGCTTTCCGATTCCTAGACAACCTCAAACTCTTCAAACTAGCAGTTTCACTAGGTAGTACTGAATCTCTTGCAGAACATCCGGCCACCATGACTCACAGTGATGTAGATGAAGGAGACCGGGCAGAAATTGGTATTTCTGAAAACCTAGTCAGGCTTTCTATCGGGGTGGAATATTTTGAAGACTTAATTTGGGATATCTCTGAGGCACTTGAAAAAGCTTAGAAAACGAAAAACCAAAATTCAAAGAGTACCCATAATACTTGATATTTGCTACTAAATACTAGCTACTAAACATCACTCTTCCCCTCTGATTTTTACATATTGAAAAAGGTCTCCTACGGTTCCTCTTTTAACGTAGGCCTTTTTCAATATGGCTTCGGGAACATAACCTGCCTTTTCTAGCACATTCATAGACTCTCCATTGTAATCAAAAACCTGGGCAAAAACCCGCTGTATATCGAAGCGCTCAAAAAGGTAATCGGTATAAAGTCTAACTGCTTCGGTAGCAATTCCTTTTCCCCAAAAAGGCTCCCCTACCCAGAACCCCAATTCCACGTTTGTTCGTAGTTCATCTTTGCCTCGCTCCGAACCTATGGCTCCAGCTAGCTTGCCCTCGAATTCGATCGCGAAGTTTTGCGGGGGATTAAATTTTTGATTATGCTCAATCCAGTGACGGGCATCATGGATGGTATATGGTTGCGGGAAACTGTCCCGCAAATTCATCGCTATTTTGGGATTATTAGCCAAAGGATATAATTGGTGGAAGTGATTTTCATTCCACGTAACCAGCTTAATTTCTTTTTCTCCTGCAAGTATCATAACAGCAATTCCTAACAATCAGGGAATATAACTCCCTATCCAAGCAATCTACAAAAATAGCCTCAGTTTTACGCAAAAGGTCAATTTATTCTTCCAGACCAGAGTTTTGCATTTTCTCAAGGTTTTCTGCCAACCTTAGGGCAGAAATAAACTCCTCAATATTCCCATCCATGACTTCGGGGAGATTATAGACGGTCTTGTTGATTCGGTGATCAGTCACCCGAGACTGGGGATAGTTATAGGTTCGGATTTTATCCGATCGATCACCACTACCTACCATGGATTTACGCTGCGCTCCCACGGATTCATTGTGCTTGGCTAGTTCGATCTCATATAGTCTGGATCGAAGGACCTTCAGCGCTTTCTCAAAGTTTTTGATTTGAGACTTTTCATCCTGACAAGTGACCACCAATCCCGTAGGGTTATGGGTCAATCGAACAGCCGAATAAGTAGTATTGACAGACTGCCCTCCCGGACCGGAGGAGCAGTAAGTATCCTTTCGAATATCATTCATATCGAGATGTACCTCGACTTCATCCATTTCAGGGAGCACCGCCACTGAAGCGGCGGAAGTATGTACCCGCCCCTGAGATTCAGTAGCCGGCACACGCTGCACTCGATGTACGCCGGATTCATATTTGAGCATGCCATACACATCTGCCCCGGATACCGTAGCAATGATCTCTTTGTAGCCACCTGCTGAGCCAAAAGTCAAATCCAAAACGGTCAACTTCCACCCTTGCATCTCACAGAATCGCTGGTACATTCTGAATAAGTCTCCTGCAAAAATCGCCGCCTCATCACCGCCTGTACCGCCCCTGATTTCCAGAATACAGTCCTTCGAATCGTTGGGGTCTTTAGGAATCAGGAGTTGCTTGAGATGCTCTTCCATCGAATCCTTCCGCTCTCGCAATTCATCCAGCTCAGATTTGGCCATCTCGCGAAAATCAGGGTCTTTTTCCTTTTCCAGAATTTCCTTGGAGCTATCAATATTTTGAAGAATCAACTTGTACTCGTCATAGGCCTCCACTACTTTTTCAAGGTCTTTATACTCCTTGGTGAGCTTGGCATATTTACTCATATCCGACATGGATTCGGGTAGGATGATGAGTTGTCCAACTTCTTCAAATCTCTCTTTTAGGGCCTGTAATTTATCTAGCATGGTTTTTTCTTCGCTTTGCAAAAGTAAGGATTAATTCTCGCTTGGGAAGAAGAGACAATGTTCCGGATGTATCATTTTTGACCTCGTTTTCGTTCTCGCATCACAGACTGACTTGTATGAAAATATTCCGAAGTGCTAGCTTTCTTTTTCTCGTCTTACTCTTGGCAAATTGCTCGGAGGATACCCAAATTCATGATTGTATCGATCGGTCCAAAATCAACCAAGACGCAGCATGCATTACCCTCTATGAACCTGTCTGCGGTTGTGATGGAAAAACCTACAGCAATGAGTGCAATGCCTACAATGCTGGGGTGACTTCCTTTACGCAAGGAGCTTGTGATGAAAAAAATTAAGGCTCCATACCAAAGGAGCCTTATTTCTTATTCTACTGTAACAGATTTCGCCAGATTCCTCGGCTGATCCACATTACAACCGCGCATCACAGCGATGTGATAAGAGAGTAGTTGCAGTGGAACAACGGCCACTAGTGGTGCAAAAGCCTCGTGCGTTTCGGGAATTTCAATCACGTGGTCGGCCATACCCCGCACCTGCGTATCTCCCTCGGTGACTACTGCGATGACTTTTCCTTTTCTTGCTTTCACCTCCTGAATATTCGAGACTACTTTTTCATACGAGCTGTCCTGCGTGGCAATAAAAATCACCGGCATTTCTTCATCAATCAAGGCGATCGGACCATGCTTCATCTCTGCAGCAGGATAGCCTTCCGCATGGATATAAGAAATTTCCTTCAGCTTCAATGCACCTTCCAGAGCAACCGGGAAATTATATCCACGGCCCAAATACAAGGCATTTCGTACGTCCTTATACTCTGAGGCGATGTACTCGATTTGCTTATTGGATTCCAATGCCTTCTCCACTTTAGAAGGAATGGCCTCTAGCTCATGAAGCAGCTGAATATAGCGTCCTTCGGGCAAGGTCCCACGCTGATAGCCCAACTTAAGCGCCATCATCGCCAAGACAGAAATCTGAGCCGTAAATGCTTTGGTTGAAGCCACACCGATTTCTGGTCCTGCGTGAGTGTAAGAACCAGCATGCGTTGCTCGGGGGATAGAAGATCCCACCACATTACAAACACCAAAAATGGTAGCTCCTTTAGACTTGGCAAGCTCGATAGCTGCTAAGGTATCAGCTGTCTCCCCGGATTGGGAGATCGCAATCACGAAATCCCGATCATTGATTACCGGGTTTCTGTATCGGAATTCAGACGCGTATTCTACCTCGACGGGAACCCGGGCAAATTCCTCAAATAAATACTCAGCGACTAGCCCTGCGTGCCAGGAAGTTCCGCAAGCCGTGATTATGATTCGTTCGGCATTCTGGAATTTATTCATGTAATCACGCAAACCGCCCAAAACCAAACGACCTGACTTTGCATCCAATCGTCCTCTAAGACAGTCAGCGATGGACTTTGGCTGCTCATAGATTTCCTTCATCATGAAATGCTCATAGCCACCTTTTTCGATAGCCTCAAGCTCCATTTCCAGCTGATTGATGTAAGGATTTGTCTCCACATTTTCAATTGTCTTGACCTGAAGACGTCCGTTTCGGATCACTGCAATTTCGTAGTCATCGAGATACACCACCTTATTGGTGTATTCAATGATGGGTGTAGCGTCGGATGCCAAAAAGTATTCATCTTCTCCCACTCCTATCACTAGAGGGGAACCCTTTCTGGCAGCTATCAAGGTATCCGGTTCTTCCAGATTAATCAAGACGATAGCATAAGCACCGACTACTTTATGAAGGGCAAGTCGTAATGCCTCCTCAAGCGAACACTCATTGTGTTTTTGAATATCTTCGATAAACTTGATAAAAACTTCCGTGTCCGTTTCGGACTGAAAAGAATAGCCTTTTTGGAGAAGGTCTTTCTTTAGGACCTCGTAGTTTTCGATGATCCCATTATGGATCATCGCTAGTTTCTCCGAAGAAGAATAATGGGGATGTGCATTGACATCATTAGGCTCTCCATGAGTAGCCCAGCGGGTATGCCCGATTCCTATCTTAGACTGGATAGCTCCATTCGATTCAAGATGCTTTTCAAGTTCAGAGACTTTTCCTTTCTTTTTGTAAATACTCAGGCCTTTTTGGTCCAACAGGGCTACTCCGGCACTGTCGTATCCTCGGTATTCCAAACGCTTGAGTCCTTTGATAATGATGGGCAAGGCTTCTTGCTGCCCCACATACGCTACAATTCCGCACATATTGAAAAATTATTTAAGGTAAATTGAACTTTTACAAAGAAACAGCTTTCATGCCAAAAAAAAGAATCCACTTTCTTAAAATATGAAAGTGGATTCTAATTACTTTTTCGAAAACGATTGTTTATCGAATTTTCGAATAAATGACTCTGATTTTTATATTGTTATCTTGAACCTTTAGCTGTCTTAACGAGCGTTTAAAGTCATCTCCGTTGACCTCGGGAGAGTTGCCATACAATAGCCAATCTCTGTTCAAAACTTCACCCCTAAAAACGGCATTCAAATAAGAAGTGATTCCTAATCGGTAAATATTTTCATTTTGATTATACCTAGCGATAGCAGGAGCATTAGGTAGAATCTGTCCATTCTCATCCTCTAAATTCTGTGGAAGGCCATCACGCTGTAATGTTAAAGGTTGACCATCCGATCTGGTGAAAATTTCATTTGTATCATCTGTGAAATAGGCAACGAATTCAGAAGGAGGGTTTTGGCCTTCGGGAACTGGTTCGATTTCACCCAACTCAAAAACAACTTGCTTAAAGATCACGCCTGAAAGCGTATCTAAAAACTCATCCACAGGATCAGTATTGATTTTGATAACCATTCCCAAATTGGATTTCATTCCAGATAGATCACCTGTCTTGTATGCAACTTGCTTTTCAGTCACCACAGCTGTGGGAGTCCCAGATCGATCACTTTTCACAGAATTAAAGCTTCTGGAAGAGGCCGTACTGATCTCATAGGTAGTCGCTACCGTATCTCCCGGGTAATGAAAGAAGGTGGTGATACCCGTTTCAAATCCCAAATTGACACCGATGGTTGTATTATCACCTTCACGGGCCTTGATGGCTACTCCAGGGAAATACTCACGGAAAGTAAAAAGATTGTTAAACTCTGTGCCCCGCTTCATTTTACCAAAGAGCTCTTCTGCGAAAGCTTCAGTCACAGGGATCATCAAAGTAGTATCCTTGGTTTCGCCAAATTCAATCTCAGCGCTAGCTATTGGATTCTCTTCAAAGCTCAACTCATCGAAATTGTAGTAAAGCGTGTCCTGAAGTTGCTCCGTGAGTCGATGGATGCTATAGAATTTTGGATCTTCTAAATCCTGTCCGTTGACAGATACCACATCCAGATTGAAAAACATGGAATCCAAAATAGCCTCCGCCTCAGGCCGCTCATCAATGGCACTAATAAACAAACGGGTGAAACCCATTCCGGAAGTCTTACCAAAATAATCATCCTGCTCTTCGCCTACGACCAAAATACTTTGATTGGTCGTGTTAAAAGAGTCCAATAACACGACTTCCGCAGGTAGCTCGAAATCCACAAAGAAAACTCCCACTTGGTTGTTTCCCGGCGCTAATTCGATACCCACGGAAGACGGGTCAGAACAAGAATTTAAGAAAATGGTAAATAACAGCGCAAAAGCGAATGCTTTAGCCTGCCAAATTGGTGTAAATATCGTAGAGCTCTTCGTGAGCCTGCTCCTCTTCTTCAATACTGATTTCAAACTTCTTGTCTTTAGAGAAATCCTCGATTAGTTGGTTTAGATCTTTCGATACTTCACCGCCTTTGACCACTAGGTCGGCATATTCCATGCCCATGCGGATGAAGCCTTCGAAATCTTTGCTCTTCAAAGGTGCTAAAATCGTGTCATCTATGTCCACCATCTTAACCTTGTTTAACAAATCATCGCCAAAGGTATGAGAAAATCCATTGTTGTAGATAGCAAATACGGATTTTGTGTCTTTGAAAAGAGGCTCGTTTTTGTAAGTAGTCTTCAGATACATCGGAATGAGTGAAGTCATCCAATCATTACAGTGTACGATATCTGGAGCCCAACCTAGTTTTTTGACGGTTTCGATCACGCCTTTGCAAAAGAAGATTGCACGCTCATCGTTGTCTTCATAAAATTTGTGCTGCTTATCATGGAAGACACTCTTTCGTTGAAAGTAATCCTCATTATCGATGAAATAAACCTGCAACTTCGCCTGGGGGATGGAAGCCACCTTGATGACTAGTGGTTTTTCTTCTTCTCCTACGGCAATGTTGATCCCTGAAAGCCTAACTACTTCATGAAGTCGGTTCTTGCGCTCATTGATAAGCCCAAATCGAGGCACCAAAATACGGATTTCCATACCGCGCTCTTGCATGGCTTGAGGGAGTGTTCGTAAGAATTGGGCTACTTCGGAAGTTTGGAGAAAAGGGTTGATTTCACTAGCAACGTAGAGGATACGTAATTTGGACATATTAAGTGTTTTTTTAGTAAAGTGATAAACAACGACGCAAAGATAATAAAAAAAGGGCGAAACGCCTTGTTTTTCTGAATATTAATCTAGTTTTGCGGCATATTCCCCAAGCTATTACCCAAAGCGTGCAGGTATTTTACACTGAGGCCGAATGGTCAGAAATCCGCCTCCAACTTCTTCAGAAAAACATTCGAATAGGACTCGTCCCAACAATGGGCGCATTGCATCAAGGCCATCTCGACCTGGTAAAAAGGTCTAAAGAAAATTGTGATACGACGGTCGTCTCTATTTTCGTCAATCCCACTCAATTCAACAATCCGGAGGACTTTGCCAAGTACCCACAAAGTTTAAATGATGACTTAGCCCTTTTGAATACAGAGGGCGCGGATTATGTTTTTACTCCATCAGTAGAAACCATGTATCCTCAAAAACCTCAAATGACGCTGGACTTCGGCCCGCTGGAGCAAGTACTGGAAGGAGCCTTCCGGCCTGGACATTTCAATGGAGTAGGACTGGTTGTTTCCAAACTTTTTCACCTGATTCAGCCTCATATAGCCTTTTTCGGACAAAAAGACTTACAGCAAGTGGCGATCATCAAGCGGCTGGTGCTGGACCTTTCCTTTCCTATCGAAATCCAGACAATTCCCAC
>LJXT01000032.1 GCA_001314815.1 Algoriphagus marincola HL-49 | reverse complement strand
ATCCCATGACACGACAGCGTTCTGCCATTGTCAATGCCTTCTACAGCAATGCAGCCAATCATCGGACAAGCGGAGAGGATCTCGATCCTCAGGAGTTGATTGACTTTATAAACAACCACGATATATCCATGCTGGCACCGTACTTAGTGGGTTATTTTCATCCCGATTCCATTGAGGAGCTGACCGTATCTTGGTGGACCGAGGAGATGGAAGATGAAGGCTTGGCCGAGGATCCTGATTGGGAAGGGGAGACGCCCGGCTATCGCTTAAAGCTGGGTGAGGATGGGAATTTTATTCGATTCCGAACCAGCGGAGCCAATTATTTCATCTCTGGAAAAGTGTTGGCCGGAGATGATTATGCGGTTGATAATCCTACGGTAGTATTTGGAAGTTTTGAGGATGGAATTCTTCCTCCTGATGATGGAGGAATTAGCGGAGGAACAATAGAAAGTCCTCCTGCAGTAGAGCCCAGGCTGCCTCACGAAATTGGCGTAGACTGTTCAACAGAACAGCCTGGTGATATTGTTAGGTGGTATATGCCAAACTTTAGATTAACTGACAATACTAGACCCTGGCCGCATCCCAATCGGATAACGATCTGGGTAAATGCCTCGACAAACCAGTCTAATGTTCCGTTTATTAATGAGAAAAAAATAGCGAGAGGGGAGGTTGGAATTAACTGGCTTACCGATTTTATCCCAAATGATGGGTTAATCGCAACTTCTTGGGAGCAGATAAATTACAATCAAAATATCGTGATGGCATTTAAGAAACCATGGTGGGAAGTAGATGAGGTTTCGGTTGTTTTTGGAGCAAAAAAAACATCCTCAGGTTTTGAACCAACCGCATCAGCTACCATATCATTAAAAAAGAAAAGGCATAGAACCATCATCAATCAAGCATGGCTTAGATGCGGTGAGCTTAATGGAAATTATCGCGTTGCGGTGGGCAACGGTTTGGAAGATGGTATTGCCATTTATTCATATGCTGCTGGTGATAAGGGAGCTAAAGTTGAATTTACACTTGCACCAAAAATTGTTAGATTCTGATGAGGTATTTATTGACATTCATTGGATTATTATTCTTGTGTTCCTTAGGGTATGCACAGGGAAAAATGCGAGCAGTGTGGGAGATTGGCAGTACTGCAAGTGTTGTAAAGACCTCCTATGTGGGGGAAGGCGTAAATAGTTCATTCGGTTTTTTCCTTGGCTTGCAAAAGGCTATTTTTAAAAACCCGAAAATGAATTGGGTCAGTCGACTGGGCTTCATGTATTCTCCAGCTTGTCAAAACCCCGAGACATGCAATACTTGGTGGTACGGGTCTAATCTCTCTGCTGAAAGCTATCTGGCATGGGAGAAGGATTTTGGAAGTAGAGGAAAGGTTGATTACGGGATTGGCTACCGCATGTTTTATGGAAGTAGTTTGAGTTCTAAATCTACGTTTATTCAGGAGGGAGTTTTGATGAGGACTACCTATCTCTATTCACCGGAAGTGGTTCATGGTCCAAGCTTGATTCTTGGATATTCTAATGAGAAAATTAGTAAATCCTTACGTCTCTCCTATTCTCTATCGACAAGTGTATTGGATCGGTTTGCGACTGGAGTTCATAGTTTCGGGCTGGTTTACCGATTGGAGCAGCCCTTGTTTAGGAAGCGGTAAAGGTCGATTGAAACTGTTAATTCACTTTCAAGAGGCCTTTATTCAAGATGAGTAAGTTTTTTAAAAAAACAGGCTGACTCTTTCGGGTCAGCCTGTTTAAAGAATAAGTTTGGGTCAGTGAATTACCCGATAGAAATTCGCTTGAATGCAGCGACAGTCATTCCTTTACTCACACCGTCAAGGTACTGAGCGATGGTTTTGGAGTTGTCCTTTACAAAAGACTGGCTTAGCAAGGTGTTCTCTTTGTAGAACTTATTCAATTTACCTAGGGCAATTTTTTCCAGCATCTCTTCCGGCTTGCCTTCAGCTCTTGCTTGGTCCTTACCTACTTCGATTTCGCGCTCGATCGTAGAAGCATCCACGCCATCCTTATCTACTGCTACTGGATTCATGGCAGCGATTTGCATGGCTACGTCTTTTCCAGCTTCTTCTACATCAGCACCAGAAGTATTGGTCAATCCTACCAATACACCCAATTTACCATTGGAGTGGATATAAGGAACTACTGCTTCAGCGCTGACGATTTCGAAGTGAGAAACTTCGATTTTCTCACCGATTTTACCGGTCATTTCGACGATTTTCTCAGCTACGGTGATGTTTTCGAAAGGTAAAGCAGAAAGCTCCTCAGCAGACTTAGCTCCTTTTTCTACTGCCAAGTTCAAAAGTGTGTTGGCAAAAGCTCCGAATTCCTCATTCTTGGCTACGAAGTCAGTTTCGCAAGTCAAAGAAAGGATGGTTCCGGTTTTTCCGTCTTCGGAAACGTGCGTTACCACTTGACCTTCTTTGGTCTCGCGGTCTGCTCTGGAAGCAGATACTTTTTGACCTTTCTTACGAAGGATGTCCACGGCTTTGTCGAAGTCGCCTTCGGCTTCGGTCAAAGCTTTTTTGCAGTCCATCATACCGGCACCGGTCATTTGTCTCAGTTTGTTTACGTCTTGTGCAGTAATTGCCATTTTTGATCTATTTATGGAATTAAACGATAGAAATTCTTTTTTTCCGGCGCCTTGATTAAGGAGCCCGGCGAATGGTTAAAACAAAAAATTGAACATCGACCTGAGCCGGATGTTCAATTTTTTAATATTTCAAAATCAGTGTGGATTTTACTCTTTGGTTTCTGCGTCCACTGCTCTTTTAGCTTCTTCCTCTTCGGTAAGTTTAGCTTCTTCCTTCTCCTTTTTGCGCTCAGCAAGACCTTCTTCGATGGCCACGCCAAATGCTTTTACGAGGAGATGAACAGACTTGTACGCATCATCATTGGCAGGGATAGGAAAATCCACCTCGTTAGGGTTGGAGTTTGTATCTACCAAAGCGAAAACAGGGATACCAAGCTTGTGTGCTTCAGCGATGGCGATGTGCTCACGCTTGATGTCCACCACAAATAGGGCTGCAGGAAGACGGGTCAAATCAGCGATTCCGCCCAATACCGTTTCCATTTTGTCCTTTTGTCTGGAGATCATCAGTCTCTCTTTCTTTGCCATGTTTTTGAAGGCATCTTCCTTCATCATCTTATCCAAAGAAGACATTTTCTTCAAGGATTTGCGAATAGTGGCAAAGTTGGTCAGCATACCACCCAACCATCTTTCGGTCACGTAAGGCATGTTGAGACGACGTGCTTCATCAGCTACCAAGTCTTTAGCTTGCTTTTTGGTAGCGACAAACATCACTTTCTTTCCGGATCTTACGATCTGCTTGACTGCGGCGGATGCTTCTTCGAGGCAGGCAAGGGTTTTGTTGAGGTCGATCAGATGGATTCCGTTTTTCTCCATAAAAATGAATGGAGCCATACGGGGATCCCACTTTCTCGTCAAGTGTCCGAAGTGAACACCAGCATCCAGTAAGTCTTTGTATTCGATTTTTGACATGAAATAAATTGGTTTCTAATATAATGGAGGAAGTTCCGATTAACGCTTGGAGAACTGGAATCTTCTTCTTGCTTTTCTACGTCCTGGCTTCTTACGCTCGACCATTCTTGGGTCACGAGTCAAGAATCCTTCTTTTTTCAATGCGCCTCTGTGCTCTTCATTTACTTCACAAAGTGCTCTGGCGATCGCCATACGGGCAGCTTCTGCCTGTCCTTTGATTCCGCCACCGTCTACATTGATCTGAATGTCGAAGTTGCCATCTTCTCCTACGAGTGTCAAAGGTTGCTTGACGACGATTTGGTGTAGATCGAATGGGAAATAAGTTTCGATCGCTTTTTTGTTGACGGTAATTTCACCTTTTCCAGGAGCTAGGTAAATTCTGGCTACGGAGGTTTTTCTTCTACCGATTGTATTGATTACGTCCATGATTTATCGATTAGAGCGTGATGGTTTTTGGCTGCTGTGCCTGATGAGGATGCTCTGCACCTTCATACACATACAGATTACCGTACATTTTTCTTCCGAGTCTGTTTTTAGGCAGCATGCCTCTGACGGCTTTCTCTACAAGGATAGCTGAGGATTTCTCCTTTAGCAATCTTGGTGTAGAGATACGCTGGCCACCGGGATAGCCGGTATGACGTACATATACCTTTTCGTCCCACTTTCTACCGGTCAGTCTGACCTTGTCTGCGTTGATTACGATGACATTGTCACCACAATCCACGTGAGGGGTGAAGTTGGGCTTGTTTTTCCCCCTCAAGATTCTTGCTACCTCACTGGCCAATCGACCTAAAACTGCAGCCTGGGCATCCACTACCACCCATTGCTTGTCTACAGTCGCGTCATTGGCAGATATGGTCTTATAGCTTAAAGTATCCACTGTGTAACTGTTTAATTTTTAGCTTGTTAAATGTTTTCGACCCCCAAAAAGGGACACAAAGATAGAAGTATTTTATTTTCCATGCAAAATATTTCCAAGGCTACTTCCTAATTTTCATGTGGTTAGGTTCATTTTCAATGGTCACATGCAATCTCACATCATCCTACTACTCTTCAAAACAGTATAGGTAAAATGTTCGATTTCATAGGTTTAGCCTTAAAAACCCGAATTTCGCAATACTTTTTCCCGCTGATTATCAGCTGTTTTTCTCCAGCTGATTTACCAAGACTTGAAAATCCTTTGGATAGGGAGCATTTACGATGATCTCTTTTCCGTCCAAACCCTCAAATCCAATGGAAAAAGCATGTAAAGAAACCCGCTGCATGATGGGTAATTCTTCGGTCTCTTTTTTCAAATTGAAGCGACGCTTAAGCGAAGAAAGATAAAGCGGCCGTCCCCCGTAAAGCTCATCCCCACAAATCGGGGACTGAAGGTAAGCCAAATGTATCCGGATCTGATGCAGACGCCCCGTGATGGGACGGCACTCGATCAGCGAATGTGCCCGGTAGGTTTTGATGGTGTGAAACACCGTCTGGGCAGGCTTGCCTTCTTTGCCGACTTTGGCGACTCCTTTGGCCGAGGCGATAAGATTGCGGTCTACGAGCTGTTGATCGTATTCGCGGATTCCCTCTACGACGGCATGATAGACTTTGTGGACTTTTCGGTTTTCAAACTGCATCGCCAAGTGCCGGTAGGCGGCTGGATTCTTGGCAATCACCAGACATCCGGAGGTCTCCTTGTCCAGGCGATGACACAGCTGGGCATCTGCTGTATGCATCTTGGCAAGGTCCAGGATGTTCTGCGCCTCATGTCTATCGTCTAAGCTCGACAGGTAGGGCGGCTTGTTGATTACCAGGTAATCCGCGTTTTCAAACAGGATCAGTTTTTCAAAGTCTACTTTCTTCATGGATTCTACCCTGTCTCTTCAACTGGGATGCAAAGGTAGAGAAATGAAAGCTCAAAAAAAATCCTTCTATCAAGAAGGATTTTAGCTACCAAATCCGACAATTGAATTATTACCTTTCTTTAATGATGGTAAATCCTCGTCCCTTGGTCGCTGTTTCTGCATCCCACTTTAATTCTCCTAGATAATATACTTTCCTGACAATAACACTTGCTCCATCATCATGAATTTCTGCTTGAATCGTGTCTGCCTCTGCCTCATTCCATTGGATGATTGTTTTTTCTGAATCCAGAACCAATGCCATGATATAATCTCTTTCAAATTCAGGAGGGTCAATCCGGAAGTTTCTAGGCATATCCAAGTGGCCTTCATAGAATTCCTCCATATTCCCATTTCGCTCATAGAAAATTTTGATTTCTTTTGGGTCATAAGCACCCTCTTGATTTGGATCCAGTAAATTGTTGCCTTGCCTATCAACCACTGTAATGAAAGCCATCATATCAACATTAAAAAATTGAGGCTGTTCATTTTCATTACAGGAGCTTGCGATCAGCAAAAACAAAATCGAGAATATAGAAATTAAATTTTTCATCGTTTTTAAATTAAGGAATTATATTGTAGATCATGTATTTGTTATTATTAAATGACCTTGTGTCATTACCAATAGTCACTGAAAAATCATCATAGTTGAAGAGTCCGTTACCTTGTCCATTCCAGCCCCAATTCATATGGAGCTTTAGTAATGTTTGCCCAGAACAATAAACAGCTCTTAGATAGCCATCAGCTACCCACATATGACCGTAGTTTGTCCCATTTGACCCACCACCACCTAGAATGACAGGTCGCCCTAAGTCTAAATTGCTTCGTACTCTGGAGGAATTATACGTTCCTTGTGTTGCCGATGAATATCCAAAGGAATCAGTCATCACGCTTGCATAGTGGTCATCATCATAACGAATACCAGTTCCGTTGCATAATATTATGTGTTCACTTGAAGGAAAAGCATTGAAAATATCTGCCATTAAAGTGGCGTTGTGGATATTTCCTTCATTATTGGGCATGCTAGTGTAATTATATCCTTGAGGGTGACTATGATACCGCATGACCTGCGCAATGGCAACAGCTACACAACCTACATAAGCTCTGCCGCATTGTGGAGAACAGCTCAAAGCTGGCATTAATTGGTTATACCCATTTCCCGTTGTAGGATCACACCCTTGATCCCAAGCAGTGGAAAGTAATGGGCTTACTTGGGTGTATTGATCTTCACACCCTCCGTCTCCATCTGGATCACAGGGATCATAACTTAAATTTGCCGGTGTAATTTGCCTTTGGATGGCACAAGGATCCCAAAAGTTGATACCAGAGGTTGAACCTATGTCTCCACTTTGTGAAACTTCCGCATTTGGATTATCCCGGATGAATTCAACCAATTCTTTTTGATTGGAATACCAATCTGCCAAGCCTTCCGGAAATTCATGCTCGCCAATGAGTGGCATGGAATTGTCGTATGAAAATGCTAAAATTGGCGATAATCGATCATCTGCTGACAAAATCACAAAACCCCCTCCTTCATAATTAATGATATGATAAAGTGCTTTATTGTTTTTTCCTAAGGGAGATTTGCTTTCTTTGATCTTTTTGGCCCCAAGTTTCTCAATATCAAAGCTTTTTCGACTTGCTTGGTTAGTGCTTTTATGGAAGCTTTGATTGACTGGAAATTCAATAGTCCTTGCAATCATCTTAGCCTGATCGATATCCACATAGTGGATATCATTTTCTTCAATGGCCACTTTTGGCACATTGGTTTCAAATTGCTGACAACTAAATACAACCAGAATAAAAATACCAAATGTCAGCTTTTTGAACTGCTTAACTAGGGGGGGTAAATGTTTCATGTTGAAAGAATTTAAAATTTAAAAGAAATTGTTTATAAACTAAATAATTTAAACTAAAAAAAACAAGGGATTATGAGCGTTTTTTTTCTAGTCGGCTAATTTAAGGATAGATAAAATGGCTTGAATATCATTTCTTTGTGTATTAGGGATGATATAATCACTCCTTGATAATTGTAAATCCTCTTCCGGTCATGGAGATAGATCCATCCTATTTCGATTTGCTACTTTCGGATTAAGAAAGGTCAGTAAATCGCTTTAGGTTTTTTGACTTTCTTCTTTTCCCTCCTCAATTGATACTTTCACCAAAGGCAAAGAAAAACTAAAAATCGAGCCTTTGCCCACGGTGGAGCTGACGGAGATTTTGCTTTTGTGCCCCTCCAAGATATGCTTGACGATAGCGAGACCGAGTCCAGTACCTCCTTCTTTTTTGTTTCGGCTTTTCTCCACCCGATAGAATCGCTCAAAAATCCGCTTCAAGTCTTCCGGCGGGATTCCCTGTCCATCGTCTTTGATATCGACTTGGATATGATTTTTGTGAGCTTTCAATCCAATGATGACTTCTCCTTTGTCATGATTGTATTTGACTGCATTGAAGATCAAGTTTTGACAGACCCGATAGATTTTTTGCCGGTCGGCATGAGTGATATAGTTCTTATCTGCTTCGTAGTTGAAATCGATCTGAACCTTTCGCTTACTGGCCTTATGCTCGAGCTCTTCCATGACCTCTTCGATGACTTCTTTCAGATCAAAGTCTTCAAAGACAAATTTGATCACTCCGCTTTCCATCTGATTGAGCGTCAGAAGATCCTGGACTAGATTATCAAGGGAGTCGAGGCTTTTGGCAGCTCGCTTCAGGAATTTCATCCGTACCTGCTTATCATCAATCGCCCCATCTAATAAGGTGTGTATATAGCCCTGCGTGGCAAAAATGGGTGTTTTGAGCTCATGGGAGATATCCGCGATAAACTCCCTTCTGAATTCCGCGTTTTTCTGAAGTGCATCGATTTCTTTTTGTCTTGCAACTGCATAGGAATTGATCACGGCATTGATCTTTCGCAGCGGAGAGATGGAAGACTTTGATTTTTTGTCAGAGATTTCGGAGAGATCTTTTTTCTGAATCTTCTCCAGCATGGTGTAGATGTTTCCGATCTCCCTAAAGACCAAAAATTCCAGCGTAATCGTGATCAGCAGGTAAGCAGATGAAAAAGCCAAGCCGCCTGCGACCAAAATAAGAATAAAGCTTGCCTCATCGAGCAAGGATAAAAATGCCACGACGAGCAAGGCAATGGCTAAAGCCAGTACAAAAGAAATCCCCCGGGAAGTTTTGAGCATGAATTATCCTAAATCGAACTTGTATCCTACACCTTTGACAGTAGTGATGTAGTCGTCTCCGATTTTTTCGCGAACCTTTCTGATATGTACGTCCACGGTGCGGGCCAGGACAAATACGTCAGCACCCCAAATATTCTGAAGAAGCTCATCTCTACTAAATACCATATTAGGGTTTTTGGCAAGGAAAAACAACAGTTCGAATTCCTTCTTGGGAAGGGTGATGGTTTTGCCTGATTTTTCGATCGTGTAGCTGCCTCGATCAATGACTAGATCTCGAATGCTGATTTGCGACTGCTCCTGTTCTTTTTTGGATTCCCTTCGGAAAAGCGCCGCGATCCGACTCATCAGCGCTCGGGGCTTGATGGGCTTGGTGATGTAATCATCTGCACCCACATCAAAGGCAGCTACTTCGGAGTATTCTTCCATTCGAGCGGTCAAAAAGATGATGAAGGTATTTTTCAACTCAGGAATTTGCCGGATTTGAAGGCAAGTCTCTACTCCATCCTGATTGGGCATCATGATATCGAGTAGTATGACATCGGGATGAAACTTGGAGGCTTTTTTCACCGCCTTGATTCCGTCTTCGGCAGTCTCGACGTCGTATCCTTCTTTCTGCAAGTTGTACTTTAGAATCTCAACAATGTCCGGCTCGTCATCTACGACCAGGACTTTGATTTTCTTCTTGTCGCCCATTGGGTTTCTTGGAGTTGATTTTGGATAAAATTAAAGAATATTTGAGGATAGGCAGCAAGTTTTTAAGGCCTAGTTCAGCAATTATCCAATTTACATCAATCCCAGAGACTTTCCTTGACCGAAATGTTAAGACAGGGTTAAGAATTTATGACTGTTAATAGCGGAGTCCTTTGGCTGATTTCAGGTCCAGATTCAGGGATCCCAAAAAGAGATTGGCCTTAATTTTCACAGGAATTTTGTTTTGATCCTGAGTCACCCAGACAGTCACAGGGTATTCGCCACGGAAAAGTTTGTTCTTGGGGATTTGTGGTGAAAAAATGTAGGTATCTACCTCGCCCAGGTCGGTTTTGATTTTCTCCTGACCTTCGTAGATTAATTTTATGTTATATATTTCTTTGTCAAAGAAACCTTTGATGTTTACATTCTGTCCCTTGTTCATTTTAGACAAGTCTAGAGTCCGGAGGTAATAGAATCCACTGACGATATCTTGCACGCTGCCGGGAAGATCAAATTCCTGAACCTTCTCCAGATTTTTATTCTCCCGATCGTAGAGTTCCATGACGGCTTTTTTCTCCTGATGGTCAAAATACACCTTTTCATGCTTTCGGTATCTGCCTTCCTCGATGTGTCGGTAAGATCTTGAGGGAAGTTTGGTTTCTTTATTCCAGATCGTGCCCCAGTTGTCATTTACTCTTCCAAAAATGGTGGCGGCCCCTTTGGTTTTCCCGTAAACGTCGATTTTGAAATGCTCCTTGTCCTCGATTTTCTCGGGATTTTTGGCAATGACCATTTTGGCATCAGCTAGGTTAAACCAGCCATAGCTTACTTCGAAATTCAACTCCTCCCCGTAGGTGAAAGGAAAGTTTTTTTCCTGAGCCCATAGAGAAGGCTGAAAAAGAGCCAAAGCGAGAAGAAGTGATGTTATTTTAGTAATTACGTTCATCTTTTATGACAATCCCTGACAAAAAGCTGGTATTTTTATGCTTGGTACGAAAAAGCATGCCGAATAGTGACGAAAAATACGAATTTGCCTATCGAAAGCAAGTCGGCGGATGATTTTGGCCATGGCTTAGCAAGTTTTAACTTTATTTGAAATATCTATATCAATATCCACATGAGTAATAACGCAGAAAAATTAAAAGCACTACAACTGACCATCGATAAACTGGAGAAGGCCTATGGTAAGGGGACTGTCATGAAGCTTAGTGACAATCACGTAGCGGATATCCCTGCTATTTCTACAGGTTCGCTTGGTTTAGACCTGGCTCTGGGAGTTGGAGGTATTCCCCGTGGTCGTGTGATTGAGATTTATGGTCCGGAATCATCCGGTAAGACGACTTTGACTATGCATTGCATTGCCGAAGCGCAGAAGGCTGGTGGTTTAGCGGCATTTATTGATGCGGAGCATGCCTTTGATAAGACCTATGCCGAGAAACTGGGGATCGATACTGAGAACCTTTTGATCTCACAGCCTGACAATGGTGAGCAAGCTCTCGAGATTGCTGAGCATCTGATTCGTTCTGGAGCAATTGACATTATCGTGATTGACTCCGTGGCTGCTTTGGTGCCAAAAGGTGAATTGGAAGGTGAAATGGGAGATAGCAAAATGGGTCTTCAGGCTCGCTTGATGTCTCAGGCCTTGCGTAAGCTCACCGGTGCAATCAATAAGACGGGTTGTTCTTGTATTTTTATCAATCAGCTTCGCGAAAAGATCGGGGTGATGTTTGGAAATCCTGAGACTACTACGGGTGGTAATGCCTTGAAATTCTATGCTTCCGTACGTCTGGACATTCGTCGTATCGGGCAGATCAAGGAAAGTGCTGACAATGTCACCGGTAACCGTACTCGTGTCAAAGTGGTCAAGAATAAGGTGGCCCCTCCTTTCAAAGTGGTGGAGTTTGACATCATGTATGGACAGGGAATTTCCAAAGTCGGGGAGATCATTGACTTGGGAGTTGAGTTTGATATTATCAAGAAAGCCGGCTCATGGTTCTCTTATAATGGTGAAAAACTAGGTCAAGGTCGAGATGCGGTGAAGAACCTAATTCTAGACAATCCTGAATTGATGGAAGAGCTAGAAACCAAAATCAAAGCTGCTTCAGGTCTGATTCCAGTTGATCCGGCAGGTGATATGGAGGAATAGAAGTCTGAGAAAAATCGTCACTGCGAGCGAAGCGTGGCCCGCCTCCCGGAGGGCAGGCAGTCTCATGAAGTAAAGGCGGTCTCTAAAGAAAGAAGAAGAATAGCAAGGCGGTCAGAAGACTTGATCGATTCGGAGAATAAATTTTATCGAAACAAAAAAAAGGGAAGCCGTTGAAAGCTCCCCTTTTTTAATAGCAATTATTTTTAAGCTGTTCGAATCGCCTCTACAGGATCTAGTCGGGCGGCCAGGGTTGCCGGTACGATACCAGATACCACTCCGATAATCGATGAGACGCCTAAGCCTAGAATGATATTGGCAGGCGAAAGCACAAGCTCAAGGCTTCCCAATTGGATAAAGCTCAAGAAATAAACCAAGATGATACCAACCCCTCCTCCGATTAGACTTAAGCAGACCGCTTCAAAAAGGAACTGGAAAAGGATAAAGTAATTCTTAGCCCCCAGTGACTTTTGAATTCCGATGATATTGGTTCGCTCGCGTACCGATACAAACATGATATTGGCGATACCAAAGCCTCCCACAAGGATCGAAAATCCTCCGATCACCCAGCCTGCACCCGAGATTACATCAAATACAGACCCGATGGTATTTTGGAGGAATTCAGTTTTGTTTAGAGAAAACGTATCATCTTCGGTTGGCTTTAAAGCTCGTTTTGCCCTTAGAAGTCCAATCATTTCATTTTCAACATTGACCAAACCCACATCTTCTTCTGTACCTTTGGCTGCAATGGTGGGATTGATGCCGTTTTTCCCGGTATTGAAAAGCTTGGTGAAAGTTGGGTAGGGGATGATACAGGCCTCGTCTTTGGATGGAAGATCAAATAGCCCACTACCTTCTTCTTCCAAGATACCTACTACGACAAACTTAAGTCCACGCATTTTGAATTCTTTGCCGAGTGCAGGTTCATTAGGGAATAGGGTGGTGGCGATAGTTTTTCCAATTACTGCCAGGTTTCGGGCAGCTTTGATTTCATTTCCGTTGAAAAAACGCCCTTGTTCGATGGGTACATCATAGACGTCTGAGTAGTCTTCGAAGGCTCCGGTCAATTGTACACCTTGGAAAGCATTACTTCCTGCTGCAACAGTGGTGCTAGCAGAAGCTGCGATGGTGATACCTTCAGCGGTGGTCAATCTGCTTTTTAGAAATTCATATTCCTCTACGGTGCTATTGGGTCTTCGGAAATATTTCCACCAGGGGAAATTTCCGGGAGGGCCTGACTGGAAGGGGAATTTGTCAACACGAATTACGTTGGTTCCTAGAAAGGAAAAGGATGATTTGATATTGTTTTCTAGGGAGTCTACCAGTGTGAATACTGCGATGATCGCGAATATACCTACGGTCACACCCAAAAGTGAAAGGGTGGTACGGGTAAGGTTAGATTTCAGTGCGTTGATAGCGAACCGGAAGCTTTCCCAAGAAAGTCTCAAAAATAACATGGCATTATAGTTGGTGAAATCAATCTCTAAAGTTAGCGGATTTTGCACATTATATTCTTATCTTTGCACTTTTTAGAGTGAAAAAACTCTAAAGAATCCCATTCATCTAAAACTTCTCTATGAAATTATCAGATTTCAAATTTGACGTCCCCAAAAAGCTTGTTGCTTTGTATCCAACGCCCAATCGGGATGAATCACGCTTGATGGTCGTTCACCGTAAAACCGGGGAATTTGAGCATCGATCTTTTAAAGATATTCTGGATTATTTTGACGAAGGTGATGTTTTTGTCACCAACGACACCAAAGTGTTTCCAGCAAGATTATACGGCAACAAAGAGAAGACAGGAGCTGAGATCGAAGTTTTTCTTCTTCGCGAACTCAATCCTGAACTCCGACTGTGGGATGTTCTCGTAGATCCTGCGAGAAAAATCCGTGTAGGAAACAAACTTTACTTCGGCGATTCTGACTTAGTGGCTGAAGTCATTGACAACACCACCTCCAGAGGTCGTACGATCAGATTCCTTTTCGATGGCACTCCCGAGGAGTTTTACAAGGCGATAGATACCTTGGGAGAGACTCCATTGTTGAAAGAAATCATCGAAAGAAAAGTAGAGCCTGAAGATCGCGAGCGCTATCAGACTGTTTTTGCGAAGAATGTCGGTGCAGTAGCTGCCCCTACAGCAGGGCTTCACTTTACGCCGCATCTTTTGAAGCGATTGGAGCTGAAAGGTATCGAAGTGACGCCGATTACGCTTCATGTGGGTCTAGGTACTTTCAGACAAGTAGATGTCGAAGACTTGACGAAGCATAAGATGGATTCAGAGAATTATGATATTCCTGAGAAAACCGTCAAGCTTGTCAACGAAGCCCTAGATCACAAAAAGCGCGTGGTAGCAGTAGGTACGACCGTTCTCAAGACGGTGGAATCTTCTGTGACTGCCAGCAATCATCTGAAAGCTTCCAGCGGATGGACTGATAAGTTTATCATTCCGCCTTACGAGTTTAAGATCGCCAATGCGATGATTACGAATTTCCATCTGCCTGAGTCTACTTTATTGATGACTGCAGCGGCATTCGGAGGCTATGATTTGATCATGAAAGCATACAAAGAAGCAATCAAAGAAAAGTATCGGTTCTTCTCCTACGGAGATGCCATGCTGATTCTCTAAATACTAAAGCTCCCAAAAGGAGCTTTTTTTATTTTTACAGGGACTTAATCAGGAATTGACCTGAAGTAAATTTTGAAACTTTAGATTTGCAAAAAAATAAAATGCAAAAAGCGGCTGTATTAGTAGCCGGAGGTCGAGGGACGCGTATGGGTGCACCGATCTCCAAGCAATATCTTCCGATAGCAGGGTTGCCAATTCTGATGCATACCTTATCAGTTTTTCATCAAGTGGATTCAGCGATTGAATTGATTTTGGTGATTCCCAAAGACGATTTTGCTTATTGGAACGAGCTCTGTGAGAAGTTTCAGTTCCAGATACCCCATCAGCTAGTAGCGGGTGGTAATTCCAGATTTCAGTCTGTTAAAAACGGGATTTCCGCAATCTCTTTTGAGGAAGGCTTAGTGGCTATCCACGATGGTGTGCGACCTTTTGTGAATGTGTCGGTCATCCAGGAGAGTTTTGAAAAAGCTGCAGAAAAAGGAAGCGCAGTAGCTGTGATTGCCTTGAAAGACTCCATTCGAAAGCTTTCCGACGATGGGAAAAACTTTTATCAAGAGCGTCAATACTTCCGCTTGGTACAGACTCCACAAACCTTTGATTTGAAGCGGATCAGAAAGGCTTTTCAGGTTACCGAATTACCACAGTTTACAGACGATGCGACTGTCTATGAGCATCAGGGCTGGGAAGTCACACTCATTTCCGGAAATCCAGAAAATATCAAGATTACCACACCGGAGGATATGGATTACGCAGAATATTTGGCCGAAAAGAGAAGTGGTCGGTAAATTTCCATTGTGTTTTTACCGACTTTTTAGGAGTATTCACCGATTTTTCAACAGCCTAGTCGAATAGCATTCTTGAATTGGCGGTAGCAGAGATAGTTTTGATCATCAATTTTAAACAAACAAAGCGATGGCAAACTATTCTAAACCAAAATCAAGCAATGACGGAGGTCTGATATTCGGATTTATCATTCTCGGCCTAGGTGTCCTTCTACTTCTCAGAAAGATCGGTTTTTTCTACCCTGATTGGCTGTTGAGTTGGCCTATGATCCTGATAGTGATCGGATTAGTGGTATCCATCAAGCATCAATTCAAATCTTTTTTTGGATTTATCATGCTCTTTTTCGGGGTGTATTTCCTGCTAGAGCGGGAGTTCTATTTTGATTTCGGTCTCGAAAATTACCTGCTTCCCCTCGGCTTGATAGCATTGGGTATCTACCTCATCACGCAAAAGCAAAAGGAAAAACGAATCATGGAGAATGTGCAGCAGCAAATGCATAATAAGCAATTCAAATCAAGTCCTTTGGACTCCAGTGATTCTAGCGGGACGGAGGATCAATCCGATTCAGATCAGGCCAAGTCAAATACCTATGAAGGAGCAAAGAGAAATTTTCAGGGTGTTTCGGGGATCTCTTACAATGATCGGGTCAACATCGATGCGATTTTCTCAGGAGTAAATAAGCGAGTATTATCCAAGAAATTTGAAGGTGGTAAACTGACTGCAGCATTTGGAGGAATCGATTTAGACTTGACGCAGGCTGACTTTAAGGGAGTTGTAAATCTTCAAGTGGATGTGATATTTGGTGGAGCAAAGTTGATCGTGCCTCCTCATTGGGATGTACGTGTCGAAGTCACCAATATTGCAGCAGGAGTAGAAGATAAGCGAATGTATAGTCAGACTGAAGTAGATCCGGAGAAAGTATTGGTTCTTCGAGGTACCTGTTTCTTCGGCGGTTTGGAAATCAAATCCTTTTAATTGATTTTGAAGAAAAAATCAGCATTAAATGCTTGCTAGAGCTTTTCGATCTACCAAAACATACCATTGGATTATCCAAGGAGCGGGATTAGCCTGGCTCCTTGGCACTTTTCTGGTTCTGAGCTACTACGATGTAGAGGATCTGATTGCTGGAGTGGATAGTAGTGTTTTCTCGTTGGTTTTTATTGGGATGGTTACGGTCTTGGACCGGATTTTCACTTTTTACAATCCTAAAAGTGGGAAGATTCTAATTCTATTGGCTTTGCCTCTTGCACTTTCATTCCTTTTGATATTTATCCATAAGCTGACTATGGCTTGGATATTTGTCGATTATCCTGATTATGTGGACTTTTTAAAGCAAAACCTTTATTTGAGATGGGCTATTTTGGCATTGGCTGGAGTGATGATTAGCCTGATAGCCATGCTTGTCTCCCGATTGGAGGAGCAGGAGCAAAGTCAGGATCGCGAATTGCATATGCTGGAGCTCAGCAAGGAAGCCGAGTTGAGTCAATTGAGGCAGCAATTGCAACCTCATTTTTTGTTCAATAGTCTCAATTCCATCAGCGCTTTGGTAGTCAGTCAGCCTGAAAAAGCCAGAGAAATGGTATTGTTGCTATCAGATTTTCTGCGAGGAACTATCCGAAAGGATCTGAAGTCCTGGACTACTTTATCGGAGGAATTGGAGTACTTGGAGATGTATTTTCAAATCGAAAAGGTACGCTTCGGACATAGACTTAAAGTCGAATTTGATATCTCAGATGATTCCCGTGAGTTGCAGATTCCACAGCTTTTGATTCAGCCTCTCCTTGAGAATGCAATCAAACACGGGTTGTATGGAGTAAGGGGAGAGGTTCAAATTCGAGTTCAGGCTCGTGTCGAGTCGCCTTATCTTTTGGTCAAATTGCAGAACCCATACGATTCTGAAGTTCCCCAACAAAAAGGATTGGGCTTTGGACTGAGTTCTGTGAAGCGAAGGCTTTATTTACTTTTTGGCAGAAATGATCTGCTCAGCACCCTTTCAGAAGAAAATATATTTACTGTCACTTTGAAAATCCCCCAGCCAAAATGATCAAAACCCTCATTATCGATGATGAACCCCTAGCTGCGGGTATAGTCGAAGAATTTCTGAGATCAGATAGTCGTTTCAAAATTTTGGAAATATGTCAGGATGGATTTGAAGGATTGAAAACCATTCAAAAGCATCAACCTGACTTGATTTTTCTGGATGTTCAGATGCCGAAAATAACAGGCTTTGAGATGCTGGAGCTTTTGGATGAGCCTCCTGCTGTGATTTTTACCACGGCTTTTGATGAGTATGCGCTAGCTGCTTTTGACACCAAGGCGATAGATTACTTGTTGAAGCCCTTTTCTAAATCACGATTCCAGCAAGCATTAAACCGTTTTCTGGAGCGATATGAAGTGGAGCAAGGTGGGCAAAATTCGGCTATTTCATCGCTTGCCGAAAAAAGTCAGCGTCTCGTAGTTCGGGTGAAAAATGAAATCAAAATTATCCCTGTGGATCAGGTAAACTACTTCGAAGCGGCAGATGACTATGTCAATATTGTCACCGAATCAGGGACTTTTCTAAAAAAGATGACCATGAAGTCCTTGGAAGAAGCGCTTTCGCCGGATCGTTTTGCTCGGATTCACCGGTCCTATATCTTGAATCTCAATGAAGTCACTCGAATAGAGCCGTATGAAAAGGATAGCTATTTAGTCTTTTTGAGAAATGGGAAAAAGCTACCTGTGAGCAAGACCGGGTACTCCCGACTGAGGCAGGTCTTGGGAATTTAAAATCCCAAGTAGAAAGAAAAAGCCCCGAAAAAATCCGAGGCTTTGGCATTAATATTCATCTTCATTAAAGAAGAAATCATCTTTGGTCGGGTAATCCGGCCAAATTTCTTCGATGGTCTCATAAGGTTCTCCATCATCTTCCAGTTCTTGGAGGTTTTCTACCACTTCCATCGGTGCACCAGAGCGAATTGCATAATCAATCAATTCGTCCTTGGTCGCTGGCCATGGAGCATCTTCCAAATAGGAGGCTAGTTCGAGTGTCCAGTACATAGTATTCGTTTTAGAGTGTTCCGGATTTTAAAGGCTGCAAAATTATCTATTTTTTTAAATATTTAAGCTTGTACTGATTATTTCTGAGAAAGTTGCTTCAAAACATAATTTTTTACGTCTACTTTCCGCTTCAGTCCAAATAACTTTTTCTTCATCATGATTTCAAAATCGCTGCTCCTGACCTGAAAGTTGTCCGAATTGTTTTGAGCAGTCTCATATTCTGTCTGATCTCGATGAAGAAGATCTCTCAGTAAAGCAGTTTTGATCTGATTTTGTTCCATTTCAGATTTTTGATCAAAATCAGCATATTTTCCATGCACAAGCTTGTCCAAGAAAGCTTTCTCAAAAACAATGTCTGAGAAGAATTGAAAGGACCGCGCTAGTAAATTCGCGTCTTTTGGTTTTCTGGGAGGAAGCTTTCTCCATTCTTGCTGAATTTCCTTCGCTCTTGCGATCAACTCAGGTGAAGTGTCCTTTCCTGCCAGTTTCTTGATTTCTTCAGTCAGCGTTTCCACCTTTTTCATCACCTCTCGGGGATGCATTTGTGGACCTGGATTGAGTGTTCGCTTGTATTTCGAGAAGATTCGGTTGTTCAGCTTGGAAAATTCATCCCAAAGAGGCTGACGCTTTTCGGCAGGAACTTTCCCCGCAGACTTCCATTCCCTTTGGATTTTTTTGCTGATCTCAAAAGCCATCTTCGCATCTGGCAAGTCATGAGCTTCTCGGGCCTGTACCACCAGCGACTCGTAGATCTTGATGTTTTCCTCTGCTTGCAGAGCCATGCCTTCGAAGAAATGCCTACGGTTTTCGAAGAAATGCTGAACCGCTTCTTGGAATTGATTTTCAATCTCCTCTTCGAGTTCTTTTTCTACCGGACCGGTTTTGATCCAGCGCATTTTTAGGTCCTTAAATGCCTGCGCTGTTTCTTTCCAATCTGTATCATCTTTGAGGGCTTCTGCCTCTTGGATAAGACCCTTTTTGATCTCTAGGTTTTTGGCACGATTGGCTTGGATGATTTCATTGAGGTATTCTTCCAGGCCGTTCAGCTCTTCGATCATCGGCACGAAATCACCCAAAGCATCGGATTCATAGAGCGAATCACGCAGGTGAATGAGCTTCATGAGGAAGGAACCCTTGTTTTGGTTTTCCTCAATATCCTTTTTGAGCTTCTCTACCTTCTCCTGAATCTGAGCAAATCTATCCTCAAAATAGGCAATGGTCGAAGGTTCATCTTCTTTCACCTCCCCAATTTCCCGATCAGGTTTTCCCAAAAATCCCTTCAGAAAGACCTTGTTGTCTTTAATATATCCGTACGGATGCTCCATTGCTCTACTTAGGTTAGGTGGTCGCTTTCAATTTTCCGCAAATTAATTAATTCAAAAGCACTTATCCTAAGAATGGCCTTTTTTTGCATCTTTGCTATTTAACGCAAATTTTCAGGAAAAATTCAACGCATGAGCGCAGAAAAAATCATCTTTTCGATGGCAGGGGTATCAAAAGTCTATCCCCCACAGAAAAAAGTACTCAAAGATATCTATCTCTCATTTTTTTATGGAGCCAAAATCGGTGTCCTAGGTTTGAATGGCTCGGGTAAGTCTTCCTTGCTCCGGATCATTGCAGGCATTGATAAGGAATTCCTGGGTGAGGTGGTTTGGTCTCCCGGATACACAGTCGGGATGCTGGAGCAAGAGCCTAAGCTCGATCCAACCAAAACAGTCAAAGAAGTAGTAGAGGAAGCCGTAGCTGACACGGTCAATCTGCTCAAAGAATTTGAAGAGATCAATGAAAAATTTATGGATCCTGCCCTGATGGAAGATCCGGATGCGATGAATAAGCTGATCGAGCGTCAGGGAGAGGTTCAGGAAAAACTGGACGCTGCCAATGCTTGGGAACTGGATGTCATGCTGGACAAAGCGATGGATGCCTTGAGACTTCCACCTGCTGAGGCCAATGTGGCCAATCTATCAGGTGGAGAAAAGCGAAGGGTAGCCCTTTGCCGTCTCCTGCTTATGGAGCCCGATGTACTTTTACTCGATGAGCCTACCAACCACTTGGATGCAGAGTCTGTCCACTGGCTAGAGCAGCACTTGAAAAATTACAAGGGGACAGTCATTGCCGTGACCCACGATCGATACTTCTTGGATAATGTGGCTGGATGGATTTTGGAGCTGGATCGGGGAGAAGGGATTCCTTGGAAAGGAAACTATTCCTCTTGGCTGGAGCAAAAGCAAAACCGACTAAAGCAGGAAGAAAAAACCGAATCCAAGCGTCAGAAGACCTTGGAGCGGGAATTGGAATGGATTCGTATGTCTCCCAAAGCCCGACAGTCTAAAGGCAAGGCCCGTCTAAATGCTTATGATAAACTGGTCGGAGAAGAAGCAAAAGAGAAAGAAGCGAAGTTGGAGCTTTTCATCCCGCCGGGTCCGCGATTGGGTGCCAAAGTCATTGAGGTAAATAATGTTTCGAAGGCTTATGGGGATAAGTTGCTTTTTGAAAATCTAAGTTTTGCTTTGCCACAAGGCGGGATCGTCGGAATCATCGGTCCAAATGGTGCCGGTAAAACCACTTTGTTTAAACTGATCACCGGGCAGGAAAAGCCTGATTCAGGTAATTTCGAAGTCGGAGAGACCGTTAAACTGGCTTATGTGGATCAGGAGCATGATTCTTTGGATCCGAATAAGACGGTGTATCAGATTATTTCGGATGGGAATGAACATATGAAGCTAGGCAACAAGGAAGTGAACTCCCGTGCTTATGTGTCCAAGTTCAACTTTGCCGGAGCAGATCAGGAGAAGAAAGTCGGGGTGCTTTCCGGCGGAGAGCGGAACCGAGTTCACTTGGCCATGATGCTCAAAGAAGGCGGCAACCTGCTGCTTTTGGATGAACCTACCAACGACTTGGATGTAAACACGCTACGAGCTTTGGAAGAAGCTTTGGAAAACTTCGGTGGCTGCGCGGTGATCATTTCCCACGACCGTTGGTTCTTGGACAGGATTTGTACCCATATTTTGGCTTTCGAAGGAGATTCTCAGGTGTATTGGTTTGAAGGAAACTTCACAGACTATGAGGAAAACAAGAAAAAGCGGTTGGGAGATGTGACTCCAAAGCGAATTCGGTATAAAAATCTGAAGTAACCTTTGAGGTCTCTCAGACCTCGAAGGTTTTAGTATGTTGAACCTAGGCTTTGAGTCCGCCACAGCGGACTCGAAGGTTTTGAATTCAAGCGTTGTGGTCTCCCGCTATCCTGCTTTTCCGAAAGCAGGATTTTTTGATTAAAAAACAGATTCTGAATACTTTGGATGATGGAAAAATACTTTGAGATTTTAAAAACCTCAAAAGACGTCCCTAAGCTTTGAGTCCGCCAGGGCTCACTTTAAGGTTTACATAAGGAGGATCAGGATAGTCAAATAAAAAAAAAATCATATTTTCTCTAAAAATTTAATTTTGTTTTCAGTAGGAAATTTTGGTTCGGAAAGAATTATTTTCCGAATGGAGGGGGTCCTAGAATATTATTCTGTTTTTTTATACTTTTTAAGTATTTTTTAAATATTTCTAGATGATTTCGATTGAAACATTTGTTTGTCTATTTCGATTTATAATCTAGTTCGACTTGAAATACCGATCTCAAAAAGGTTGAAAGCTAATGGGATTCAATTCAGTTTGTGTCCCCATCCCGCTTATTGAGAATGGTTTTTCGGGAGTGTAGTCTCTATTTTAGATGATACTTTCCATACTTATTTGGATATTAATATTTCTGAAGATTCTTTCTTCGTGATTTTAAACTGGCAGCATCAAGTATTACAAAAATCAATTTTAAACCTTGTAATCTGAAAAAATTATCATGGCAGGATTGAAATACTATGAACGGACAAAATATCTAATCGAACTGATCGAAAAGAAGAAGACAGGGAGTCCGGGAGAGCTGGCTAGCAAAATTGGGGTGACGAAGCGAATGGTCTATCATATTTTGGATGACCTTCGATTATGCTTGGAGCAGGAGATTAGTTATTCGAAGCAGGAAGAAAGTTATGTTTTTTCTGAAAAATCTTAATTCGGTGAAAGATTATTTCACCAACTGGTATTTATGTTTGGTTATTCTAAATTAAATGTCTAACTAAAACAAAATAATGATGAGACAAACAAGTATTACAAAGCCAAACAGATTTAAAATGAAATTCAATGTTTCATTACTAATTGCAGGGTTGTTTTGCCTGAGCTTTTTTCCTTCAACAAGGACAACTGCTCAAGATGCAACCGTTATCAAAGCAATTGCTGATGCAGCAATAGAAATTGGTAAATCAATTGATAGTAGTTGTGATAAAAAACGCCCGGAAAATGGATTCACGGCTTGTAAGGGTGGTGATTGTCTTCCTGCAAAATGTATCTCGTTCAGGTCAAGATGTGATAATGGCACATGCGGATGATGAAATCACCTAAAACACTTCAATCAAAGGGGAGTCTGCGCATTCAGACCCCTTTCTTCTTATTTCTTTTGGTTAGTTTTGCCTGTTCCGAAAAAAGAGATGTAATCAACGATTCAGCTAAAGAGGGATTAATACAAACAACAATAGATACTGTTTTTGTAGAACCCACTCAATCTTCTCAACTAGGTACATTTTATCTTAAGGATGATGCGTTGTTCTATGTGGACAATGCTTATGGAATTATTGAAGAATTTAGTATTGAAGGTAGGTCAAAGGGGATTAAAAAGCGAGAGCTAGACGGGCCTGAGGAACTCCAGGGTATTTCGGAGCTTATTCCGACCAAGGCTGGATTTATCATCCGTCATGATTGGGGCTTTTATCAATATGATTCCGAATGGGAGTACGTCGGAAAGTCAGTTTTTCAATCTGCTTCCACGGTCAGCTATGAGGAAATGTTAGATAATCCAAAGGGTGAATACATCGAGATGTACGAGTTGCTTCATCATAATCCTAAAACTACAGAAATAGCTGATGGTCATTTGGTTATTAAATTGGACGTGGAGCATCCTTTATTCAATGCCTTTACGACAAGGTCCTACTATCGGGATAGCCGGGTTCTAGGAAAAGTCAATCCATTCAACGGTATGATGGTAGAGATGCTTGGTACCCGTCCAGACAGCTATGAGGAATACGAATACATTCCTTTTCATGTGATGTTGGACTATCATTGGACGTCAGATAATTCGATCTATGTCACCTATGAGGCTGACTCACTGATTTATGTCTATGACACTTCTTGGAATTTGAAAGATAGTTTTGGGGAGGCGGGTATCGGGATGAACACAGATTATGTCGAGTCCCAAACGTTAGATGTGGCATTTGATGTTAAATATTTCAATTATGCCAGAAATAGAGAGGGCTTCTATAAAGATATCTATGTGGATGAGGAAGAGGGGCTGGTGTTTCGGACATACAGACAAGGAAGTGATCGTCAAGACTTATTGGATGAGACAGGAAATCCCCTTCGACTGCAGATTTACCGAAATAAAAAGCTGATGGAAGATTTCAGTGTTCCGGGCAGATTTCGGATTTTGGGAAAAGTAGGCGAGCGCTACGTGGCTGATGGATATTATGACGAGCAAAATGAAAAGCAGGGCTTTTATCTCTTAAACCTCAATTAGAATGTGAAAAAGATCCCATTCATCCTTTCGATTTTTCTGATCCCATTTATTGGACTTGGACAGGAGCTTGCAAGCGGGAAAGTAGTCCGGGCGGATAGTGGGGAGCCGATACCTTTTGTGAATATTATTATCACATCCCTTGGCAAAGGGACAGTGAGCAATGAAGATGGCGAGTTTAATTTTCAGATCCCCGCCCAGGCGACAGCAGAGATGGAAGTTGTGTTTTCGCATATCGGCTTTGAATTGACGCAAAGGAAAGTAGCAGATATGGGAAACGTGTCTCTGGAGATCAAGCTGATTCCAAGCGAATATGACTTAGATCAGGCCATAGTATTGGACTTTTCTCCTAAAGTTATACTAGAGCGAGTCAAAGATAGTCTGATCAGCACCCAATATGGTCAACCACATGAAATGGAGGTATTTTACAGAGAGCTGATCTGGGGGAATGATACGATTCAGGGGATGTCTCGAGCCAGGGGTTATCTGCATTCAGAAGGCTATCAGGAAAAGCATGCTTCCAAGGCTAACGTGGATGGAAACCAATACAATATGCTTTCTTTTGACCAAATTCAAAAATCGGACTATGGAATTATAACCACTATGACTGGTGGTGGTAGATCCTCCATTGGGGATGGTTTGTTCCCCAAATTAATATTTCGGATGTGGGATTTTAATGTGGATTGGTTTGATTATGAACTTTTGGGGGGTAAAAAGATCGGTGATCGGGATGTGTTTGTATTGGCGATCAAGGCGAAAAATTCTGGGGTAAAGCGGAAAGCCAAGAAATGGGGATTTAGTAATTATGGTCTCTTAGAAGATGCAGTTTTTTATATCGATCAGGAGGACTATGGAGTACATATGATGGAATTGCGGCAGCGGTATGAAGAAGAGCAAGAAAAAAGCAAGTATAGACGTTTAATTTATGTCCAAAAAATGCGTGAGGCGGTAGTCAAATACCAGCGAAATGAAGCTGGAGACTATCTATTTACCTATGTAAACTACGCCAATCACTACACCGACTATGGCTATGAGACAGAGGAAAATCCAAAGGTCTGGAAAGTCAAGGAATATGCAGAGCTATATGCGATGGATTATGAATTTGTCAATTTGGATAAGGATCAGCTCCGCGAAAAATATAAAATGGATGTGACTGGAGAGGCTCCCAACCGATCCCTGCACCCGCATATTGAGTGGTATAATGGTTGGATATTTATTGCCGGAAAAGCCCGGTACCATCCGGAATTCTGGGTGAACTATAATTTTCCTTCCTGTCCCAATGAGAATAACTTGGAAAAGCAGCTATCAAAGAAGCGGCCCTTGGAGGCTCAATTCGCATCTTTTACCAATAAGCAGTTTTACCTTTTTGCGGAACTTCGAAAAAGGCATGGAATGAAAGACGGGTATTGGGCACCGAGGTCCTTTTATTCTAGTGGTGCGGAATTTTAATCGAATTTGACTCTTCGGCTGTTCAAGTTTGTAATCTTGAATAGGCATCATAGGATTTCCAATCCGCCAACTTGAATATTTAATCCCCTAATTTGTAATATTGATCGGCCCATGAGTCAGCGAAGATTTAGATTTCACATAGCCATGATTCTGATTGCTTTGGTAATTGGAGGCCTTTCTTTATGGCATAGTGGCTTGTGGTTAATTGAGGAAAATAGAGTTCCCAATTTCACCGCAATAGCGATGGTCTTCATAGTTCTTTCTCAGTGGGTAACTCTTAGGGAAGGACTGAAAAAAGGTAAAGACTAGGTTGATTTTTTTAAAAATGACTTACAGTCTATTGATGTTTTCTGACTAATTATGAAGTCTATATTTAGAGGATCTTTTCTTTTTTTAATTGTCATAGGATTGTTTTCCTGTAACTCCGAGCAGGAGTATCGATCTGATACAGAAGAAAAAGAGATTTTGATTGACCTTGACCAGCCGATCACCTTCAAAGCCAGTCAATTTTTTGATACCTGTTTTATAGTTCCTTTGGATGATAGGGAGTTGATCGGGGAGGTAAGTGACGTGTATTTTGATCAAGAGCAAATACTTATAACAGACAGGAAAATCACTCAGAGAATCTTTCAATTTGATTGGAAAGGGAATCTATTAAGGCTGATCGGAACTGAAGGTGAAGGTCCGGGAGAGTATAAATTTCAGAGAGATGTACAGCTCCTATCAGATGAAGAGATAATTATCTATAGTAATGCTACCAATAAACTGGTTTTTCAAAACATTTTTGAGAAAAAAGGGCGCGATTTGAAATTAGATACACTAGGCCCATTGACGGATTTCAAGTGGTTCAATAGTAAGTATCACCTGACTCGGGAGAATAAATCGTATCAAAGTAATCAGATTATTATTCTTGATTCGTCCTTTAAGGTTTTAAAGCAAATTGATTTAAATGGAAAGTTTCTTTCTCAAGATCAATCCAAATATGGGATGGGTAAGGATCATCTTATCTTTCCAAAATGGGATAAAGAAGGTTTTTATTTTTCTGATACAGAAAATCCATATTTTTTGGATTTTGATAGTGATCAGCTCAAAAATATCTACAGGGTGCACTTTTCAGAGCGGGAGATTGATTATTCAAGAATCAGTAATGGTTCTGAACTAGGTAAGCTCAATATGGCCAGGGAGTTTAATTTGGCTTATTTTTCCAATAATTTACAAGTCCATTCTGACTTTATGTTTTTAGGCTATGGAGAAGGAATTTACTCTAAAATGGCTATTTGGGATAAAAAGTCACAAATAGCTTACCCAATAAAAAATATTGAGAATGATTTGACTATTATTCCTGGGATCAATTCGATTGGAATTAGTGTAGAACTCAGTTCTCAACCAGGATATCATCTATTCATGATAGATGCCCCTATGTTATTAGATATATTAGAGGAGGTTGAAACAAAAGATAATTCTTACCTAGAGAGGTTGCGAGCTTTAAATATTCAGAGGGATGATAATCCAGTTTTACTCTTTTTTCGATTCAAAGAAAGGGTAGAGTTAGATTTTCCATAGGTCATATTAATGTATTCCTATTTCCTCCTCAACTCCAGCACCGTAATCTCTGGCCAAATTCCCACTCTTCCCGGAAAGGCCAAAAATCCAAAACCCCGATTGACGTGGAGGTAGCGGCCCAATTCTTCGTAGAGCCCGGCCCATTTCGGATATCGAAGGGAAGCGGGACTCCATCTGATAAATCCAGGAATTTCTATTCCAAACTGCATCCCGTGGGTATGCCCACTCAGGGTGAGATGGATCAGTTGGGAGAATTTTTTGACTACCTCATCAAAGTGGGAGGGATCGTGACTCATCAGAATCTTAAAACTTTTTCCCTCCAGATTGGCTGTAGCTTTATTTAGATCCCCGTATTGAGCAAAGCCTTTTCCCCAGTTTTCTACCCCAATTAGGTCTATGCTGGAATTACCTTTTTGAATTTTTATGCTTTCGTTTCGAAGAAGTTTGAAGCCCAATTCTTCCTGGATTTGACAAAGGCGCTGAAGATTCTGGACCTTGGCTTCTCTGCTTGGCCAAGCCACATAGTCCCCATAGTCATGATTACCCAAAATGGAAAACTTACCCATCGGGGCCTTTAGCTTTTGGAAAGTCCCGATCCAAGGTTCCATTTCTCCTGCATGATTATTCACCAAGTCACCCGTAAATAGAATTATATCGGACTCCTGCTGATTGATCAGGTCCACTCCGTATTCGAGTTTCTCCTTGTTGTCGAAGCTTCCGGAGTGAATATCCGAAATTTGGGTAATGGTAAATCCATCAAATTCCTCTGGCAGGTCATCAAATTCCAGCGTATGCTTCATCACCCGGTAGCGGTATTTTCCAATCAGTACCCCATGCAGGGTTCCCAAAAAAGGAATGGCAGAAAGTAGCAGGGCGGTTTGACTGATAAATTTCCGTCGCTCTGGTAAGAAATCCCCATTGTTAGTTCCACTGATCGATTGAAAAACACCTCTAGCAATACGCGTGATATCTTCTCCGAAAAGAAAAACCAGAATAATCAGCTTGGGAAGGATAGAAAGTACCAGAAGGGAGATTAGCCTTCCGAAATTCAAACCAACATTGATTCGGTCAAAAGTCAGGAAAACGAAGATGGCGAATAGGTAAATCCCAATTGAAAATGTCCAGAATCCGATTTTGACCCAGTTTTGGTTTGGAAAGAGTGTTTTGAAGGCTTGGTAAGAATACCAATCAATAAGCCCTAGAAAGAGCAGGAAGAATAGAATACGGATAAAAACCACTGAGAAATAAGAGTTTTAACAGGAAGAGAATCGGGCAATAAAATAGGTAAACGCAAAGGATATAATCAAGTTGGAAAATCCTTTGGGTAAACCTCTTAAGCTGAAAGAAGTTTCGTGAGCTTCTGGATTTTCCTTTTTGTCTGGCATTTAAAAATTCACCTTACTTTTCCTTTTCTTTGTGACGAAATTTTTCACCAACCAGCCTATTACACTATGAGACAGCTACTCCTCAGGCCAGGAGCCGAAGAACTCTCCTATGAAATTCGTGGAATTGTCAAGAAAGCAAGGCAAATCGAGGCCTTGGGCTATGGGATGACGTGGGAGAATATTGGGGATCCAATCCAGAAGAGTAATCAGATTCCAGACTGGATGAAATCCATCATTGCCGAGCTGCTCAAGGAAGATCAAACCTACGGATATGCCGACTCCAAAGGGGTTCTGGAAACTAGGAGATTTCTTGCTGATCTCAATAATGAAAAAAGAGGCGCTCAAATTTCAGCGGAAGATGTTTTATTCTTCAATGGGCTAGGAGATGCCATCGCCAAATTGTATCAATTTTTGGTGCCAACAGCCCGGATCATCGGTCCTTCTCCCGCATACTCTACCCATAGCTCTGCAGAGGCTGCTCATGCCAATGCGGCTCCAATTACCTACAAACTCGATCCGGATAATCAGTGGCTTCCGGACATGGAGGACCTGTATCTGAAAGTCAAATATAATCCCTCCATCGTCGGGATTCTGATTATCAATCCCGACAATCCAACCGGGATGGTGTATCCCAAGGAGATTTTGGAAGGCTTTGTACAAATAGCAGAGGAATTTAAGCTTCTGCTAATCGCTGATGAGATCTATCAGAATATTACCTACAATGGCATCAAAGCAGTCGCCCTTGCTGAAGTAATCGGAAACCGTCCTGCAATTTCATTGAAAGGAATTTCCAAGGAATTCCCTTGGCCCGGTGCAAGATGCGGATGGATGGAGTTTTACAATCGGGAAGCATCGGTAGAATTTTCCAAGCTCTGCCAGACATTGGAAAATGCCAAGATGATTGAGGTTTGCTCCACAATTTTACCCCAGCTGGCAATTCCGAAAATCATGAGTCATCCGGAATACCATGCCTACCGCGAGGATGCCAATAAGCAAATCGGGAAGCGAAGCGACTGGATGCGGGAGATTTTGGGTGAAATTGATGGAATCAAGTTTAATCCAACCCAGGGGGCTTTTTACAATACCATCGTTTTTGAGGAAGGGAGACTTTCTGAAAATCAGTTTTTGCCGATCGAAGACCAGAAATTGAAGGATTTACTGGATTCTTGGCTTACTGAACCCAATATGCCATTGGATAAGCGATTTGTCTATTATTTATTAGCTGCTGAACGGATTTGTGTCGTTCCGATTTCTTCTTTTTGTTCGGATTTGCGGGGATTTCGAGTGACGCTATTGGAGGAAAATCAGGAGATTTTTAAGGATACCTTCGCTCGGCTAGGAAAGGCCATTGAGTCTTATTTGAATAGCTAGGAATTATTCGAAAGGGATTTTCAGTTGCTCTCCAAAATGCACCTGTTCTTCAGTGATATTGAGGTTGGACAGTCCAAGCCCCAAGAGCCGGATAGGTTTGGGGATTTCTTCCTGCCTTAGCAACTCTAGACCCACTTCCCAGATTTGAGCCGGTTCGGGATACTGTTCCAAGGTTTTGCTCCGAGTCTGTTGGGTAAAGTCAGCGTATTTAAGCTTGAGCGTCACCGTTCTGCCTTTGATTCCTCCTTTTTGGGTTCGCTTGATTACCTCCTCGAAAATTGATTTCAATTCCATTTCCATTTCCGCTAGGCTGATGATGTCCTTTTCGAAGGTGTTTTCTGCACTGAGACTCTTTCGGACTCGGTGAGGCTGAACCTCCGACAGGTGAATTCCCCGCACGATATTGTAGTAGTGAAGGCCGGACTTGCCAAATTTCTTGGTGAGGAATTGGAGGGAAAATTCCTTGAGATCTTTGCCATTGAATATCCCGAGCTTTTCCATTTTTTCGGCTGTGACCTTTCCTATTCCAAAGAACTTTTTGATCGGCAGATTCTCTAAAAACTCTTGTGCTTCTTCAGGCAAAATCACCGCTTGTCCATTGGGCTTATTAAGGTCCGAAGCGATTTTTGCCAAAAATTTATTATAGCTGACCCCGGCTGAGGCATTCAGCCCTGTTTTTTCTTTGATTTTTTGCCGTATCTGCCTGGCGATTAAAATGGCGGATTTGAGCCCCATTTTATTTTCCGTCACATCCAAAAATGCTTCATCCAAAGAAAGGGGCTCGACCAAGTCAGTGTATTCAAAGAATATTTCCCTGATCTGCCTAGAAAGCTCCCGATAGCGGTCGAATCGATGGGGGGCAAAAATCAGATGCGGACATTTCCTAGCTGCCAAAACGGAGGACATGGCTGAGTGAATTCCATATTTTCGCGCTTCATAGCTAGCGGCTGCCACCACGCCTCTTGCCGCATTCCCGCCAACAACCAGAGGCTTTCCACGCCATTCAGGATGGTCCAGTTGCTCCACCGAGGCATAGAAGGCATCCATGTCGACATGGATTATTTTTCGGATGATTTGGCTAGGATTACTTTCTTTATTTTCCACTCAGGACCTCCAGGATAGCATTTGCTTTTAGCAGACATTCATCATACTCTTGCTCAGCTTCGGCATCGATGGTGATGGCACTGCCTACAGCAAAATAGAGTTTTTTGCTCGATTGATCTAAGATGATGCTCCTGATTATTACCGAAAAGTCAAAATCCCCAGTTTCGTTTATAAAACCCAAGGCTCCTGAGAACCAGCCTCTTTTAAAGTTTTCGAATTGTTCAATGAGTTCCATGGTTTTGATTTTGGGAGCGCCTGTCATGCTTCCCATGGGAAAAGTGGCCTCAATGACTTGTCTAAAGGCCGAACTTGGCTTGAGGGTAGCCGTTACGGTACTGATCATTTGATGTACTCTGGGAAAAGAGTATAAACCGAATAGCTCAGGAACTCGAACTGATCCGATTTCCGAGACTTTGGATAGGTCATTGCGCATGAGGTCTGTGATCATGAGGTTCTCCGCACGTTCTTTCTCACTTGCATGGAGCTGCTTTTTGTTTTCGAGGTCTTCTGCTTCATTTTGTCCCCTTTTGGCAGTTCCTTTGATCGGCTGGGCGATGAGCTGATTCCCCATTTTTTTCAGGAAACGTTCTGGTGAGGCAGATAGAATATACTTGTCCATCCCTTTAAAAAGTGCCGCAAATGGCATCGGAGACTTTTTATTCAACCTGAGAAAGGTATCGACTGGGTCCAACTCTTCAAAATCCGCTTGGTACGCGATGCAAAAATTCATCTCATAGGTATTGCCCTCACGGATTTCATCCTGAATCTTTCGAAAATTTTTCAGGTATTCATCTTTGCTTGTCTGAGATTGAATGCTAACTGATTTCGTTTTTGCTTTTGGGCAAACGAGATTGAAAATTTCTGGGGGTAATGGCTGGCTAGAACTGATCTCCAAATTATTCCAGGATACCTGGAGTTCGGGCTGGAAAAACAGAAAGTCAGGTAGCTCAAAGAAACTCGGGTTTTTACTAGATAGTTTCTCGATCTGATTTTTAAAATCATAGGAAAAAATACCAGCCAAGGCTTCTTTCGAATATCTTTTTTCAAGCTCCTCGATTGAATTGATTGCTTGGTTTCCGGCTAGAATTTGATTGGGAAATGGGCCTTTGGGGTAGGTGTGATTATTCCCCTGAGTAAAAAGATAGTGGCTGTAGTTTTGATCAATCCAGCGAAGTAAATGAGGGAGATCTTTTTCTTCTGAAAATGGATAGGTGTGTGAGTTCACAATACAAAAAAAAGGGAATTCCGAAGAATTCCCTTGATTTAAATTGGTTGATTGTAATTAGTTTGCTTTTACGTCAAGCATCAAGGATACAGTATTGTAGATAAATTGATCTTTTGCTTTGTCAACAGCATCAGCTTCGTCTCCGTATGAAAGACCCCACTCAGTACGATCAATGTTGAAGCCTGCTTTCGCAGTAATTACACCATTCTCCATTGAAACTGCAGCTGGGAACTTGATGTTTTTGGAAGTACCTCTCATGGTCAAGTTTCCGCTGATCCAATGAGTAGGAGCTTCAGGAGAAAGCTCAGATGCAGCCATTGGCGTATTTTCAGTCTCGAATTGCTCCGTGTCTGAGATTACATCACCAGCAGCGAAAGGCTCGATTTCTGTAATTTCAAAAGTTGCAGTTGGATGGTTGGCAGCGTCGAAGAAATCAGGAGACTGCAAGTGACCCCAAAGTTTGCCATAGTTCTCAGAACCTT
>LJXT01000031.1 GCA_001314815.1 Algoriphagus marincola HL-49 | reverse complement strand
AAAGGAAACAACTTGCTTCTAGACGAACTCAATGCACATAAAAGCCCCATTCCGCTTAGAATGACGCCTTTGGTACTTTTTGGGACCATCTTGACACATCTTTTTGGTGGCTCGGCAGGGCGAGAGGGAACCGCCGTACAGATGGGAGGATCCCTTTCCGATCAATTGACCAAATGGCTTGGACTTAATCGTGAAAATCGGCGTTTGACGCTCATAGGAGGGGTTGCAGGTGGATTTTCGTCAGTTTTTGGGACTCCACTTGCCGGGGCTATTTTTGCGCTGGAATGGATGCATACAGGCAAATTTCGCCCTCAATCCCTTTTTCCAGCTTTTTGGGCGGCCTTTGTAGCTGATTGGACCTGCGAATTACTCTGGGGGGTGGGGCATACTGAGTATTTCATTCCCGAAATCGCTGCTCATTCTTTCACCAATTTACTCTGGATCATCCCAGCTGGCATAGCCTTTGGCCTCTCGGGTAGATTATTTGCGGAATGCACTCATTTTTTTTCAAAATTATTTTCAAAGACCATCTCCTACCCTCCGCTGAGACCGGTCATAGGCGGACTGGTGATCGCTGGGATTGTATGGATTTCGGACAGCACCACCTACATTGGATTAGGTGTGCCTCGGATTGTGGAGGCCTTTGAACAGCCCCTCCCTTGGTACGACTGGCTCGCCAAAACTGGCTTGACCGGATTTACCTTGGGGGCAGGATTCAAGGGAGGTGAAGTGACTCCTCTATTTTTCACAGGAGCCACCTTGGGTAATGCTTTGAGTAGCTTGATACCCCTGCCTTTAGCTCTGCTGGCAGGGATGGGCTTTGTCGGTGTTTTCTCAGGAGCCACCAATACCCCCATGGCTTGCACGGTAATGGGCATGGAGTTATTTGGCTGGGAAGCCGGAGTTTTTCTAGCGCTTGCCTGTGGAATCGCCTACGTCTTCAGCGGAAAAGGAAGTATTTATTCCTCTCAAGATTTGGGCTGGAAGAAAGCTTGGTTTTACTGAAAATTCATCAAAACACTGGCTGAAAATCCACCGGTGGCTTTTTCTTTCTGGTAAAATCCAAATTGTGATAAACTGAAAAACGAATCAGATCCCGGTTATTGTAATTGATCCCGGAGTTTTGCTGCTGCCAGCTTTTTGCGTAGCCAGCCTGAAACTGAATATTTTCATTCAAGATATATCCCAGTCCCACAAATGCCCGATTGTCCTCAAAAGGATTACGAATTACCGTTTTCCCGGTTTGAATAAATAATTCATTGTAAAGCGATAAAAAGTAGGTTCCGGGTTGAAACTTATAAGAATTCAGCGGAATGTATGAAGATATCTTGTATCGCCATCGATAGGTAAGTTGGAAAGGGGAGCCAACATAATAACTCCTTCTCCAGCGTTGTTCTGTTCGAATTTGATGGTAGAGCTTTGCCTTCCCCAGTGACTGGATAAAAAGCGCCTGCTGCCAAAAGCGAAACTGGTTGACAACCTTATCATAGGGAAGCTCCTGATCTGCATACTCCGGTGGTGCCCAATAGAGAGGTGTGACGATCCCACCGGTTAATTCAAAATTTTTATTAATGATATAACTGAGTCCAAATCTCAAATAGATTTGCCCCATGTTTTGAACCAATTGATCTCTTGTCCGAAGGTGATACTCTCCGTAGTAGAATAGTTTCTCACCTATTCTATACTTGGTATAAAGCCCATTCCAAAGCTCAGATCGACGGGAAGTGATCCGTTCCTCCTGCTCAGAGTCTTCCTGTGATTGAGCCGCAAAAGGCAGGGCAATCAATATCAATAACAAGAGAGGTGCCTTCATCCTGCTCAACAAAGCTGTTAAAAAGTCAAACCTCATATCGAAAGTAGTTTTTTAAGTTGGTTGATGTTGCCGGAGACTTTTCGGATATTTCGCTCCAGCCTTTTGGTATTTTTTCCTTTCAATTCCAAGAGGCGGGACTCGAGAGCATCTAGATTGAGGAAGTGAACCTGCACCTCTCGAAAATCTTCCGAACGCATGATCAAGTCTATTTCATAATTGATGATTGATTCGGCTGCTTGGATCAATCCAGGCTGACGCAGCACCTCAAAATCCGTCTCAAAGGTGAATGGATCCAGCGTCTTTTCAGTGAATTCTTCCCGGAGAGATCCTCCTAGATTTTCGTATCGCTGCAATTGGGGAAGGCTTTTCTCCAGAAAGAGAAACAACTCAATCAATTCATCCCCGACCTCCGCTTTTTCCAAAAAGCCTTCGGTTTCATTATACTTATTGAGGAGTTGCTGATAGTTATCGACACTGAGATTTTGATATACCGAATCTACCAAGGCCTGATGACGATCATTGCTGATTTCAAGTGATTTCTTTTGGTTTGCTACCCGTTGCTTTTCCTTAAGAATCCGCTCTTCTAGGACTTCAAGCTCTGTTGTTTGCCTGAAGTTGACTTGTTGCTTTTGAATAAATGCCTGAATCGAGTCAAATATCTCCCACTCTTTCCGGATCTGTGCCAGCAGATCTGTGGATAGCTTTTTCTCTTCTGAAAGCGCTGGAAATTTCAAGGTTTTTTGAAGCAATTCTGTGTCAAAAGTATAACTGATCTCCTCCTCGGAATTCAGGAAATTCAATCCATCACGCAGGTAATTTTCAGTATCAAAGTATTGAATATCACCATTTCTCAGCAGTTGGATGACCTGTTCGTAGTTTTCGATTTTCTTGGACAAATACTCAAAATAAGCCCCACTAAATGCCAGCGAATCGGATGTGTTTTGATTTAATGAAAGGAAATCGGAAATAGCCTTTTGAGATGATTGATTTTTTAATCGGTCAAAAATCTCAATGATCTCCTCATAGCGACTCTGATCATCTTCTGAAATCGCATAGACAAACCTTCGGGTTGAAAGCGGATATTTTTTGAGTTTTCCATCCTCAGAAAAGAAAGTTTCCTCAAACTGCAAAATCCTACTAAGTGCATCCTCAAGCAGGTAAGTACCCAAATATTGCTCTTGAAACTCCTCACTGTTTTCAACATACCCATCGTTAAATATCAGTCCGAATGCCTGATCCGATACTTGATAGTCAACCTCAAAGCCCTGATTAAGTGAATCGAGTTTTTCGATGGCATTGTAAAATACCACTTCATCAATTTTCTGATTTGTCAGATTATTGACTTTCGAAAGCCCAATCAAGAATCCCTTTTCGTAGCGCCGAGTTTCATGAATGGTAAGATTGCTGTCCACGGGATAGAAAAACTCCCAATTACCCACCATCAAGCCCTCTTTATTTACCTCTCCGTAAATCTGATAGGTACGCTTAGGGTCTTTAGACTCAAATTTAACTGAACCCCTCAAGCTGTCTTTTTCAAAAGTCAAATCGTTGGCTACAAATACATTCAAGTAGTCTTCATCTTGCCAATTTTTCTCGGAATAGTTCCAGGTACCGCTGAGTCCACCGTTCTGATAGTTAGCTTTCAGTTCTATCAGATTTGTAGAAAGTGCAGCTTGAATTTGCCGATTTACAATATCCTGAATACCTATCTGATGTGTTTCTTGCTGATAGGTCCAGTCTCCATTTTTTTGATCGTCGGCATAGACACCCTCCACTTGCAGTTTTCTGAATAATCCCCTTTCCAGACTATCCATTTTGCTATAGTTGAATACAAAGGGGCCATTCAAAATAGGCTCCATTTCATCATCTAGTGTGTACTGAAGCTCAGCTATTCCCCGAAGTCCTTTGAATGTAAAACCTCCTTTATAAGATCGGGAATCTTGGGAAAAAACTCCATGAGCGCAGAGGAGCAAGACCAAAAAAACCAAAATGCATTTTTTCATTTGTCTATAATTTGATTTTCAATGGTCAAATGGAATTTTTGAGGGATAAAATAATCATTTCAGTGGGTGGTTAATGATGATTCTAATCGTGTCGATTTCATTTGGTTATAATTTGATTTTCAGTTGCCACATAGCCTATTCCGCACACCGATCGGGATGGAGTCCCTGCTTACGGTATAGGCAGGTCGTATAGTTTCCCCGATATATCGCGGCATCCCGGTAGGTGACAGGGCTTTGATGATCGATTTCCAAATTAATATTTCTTCCAAAAGCCTGCCAAAACAAGCCAAAGGAGAAATTCAATCCACGGACCGAATGTTTAGATTCCGAAATCTAGCACGGAGTCAAAATTTTATTTGGGTTTATTAAAAATCAAGGCGGATCAGTCTGACAGACCCTTCATTTCACCTAATAGAATTTTTGTTAAATCCCTTTAAAGAGAAATACTTATTCGCCTAAAACACAAATATTTTACTGCTTTTTTGCCTCATTCCAAAAGACATCCATTTCGGCCAAAGTCATATCAGCCAGATTTTTACCGGATTTTTGTGCTGCTGATTCCAGATACTGGAATCGCTTAATGAATTTCAAATTGGTCCGCTCCAAAGCTTCCTCAGGATTGATATCGATAAAGCGGGCATAATTGATCAATGAAAAAAGCAGATCCCCAAATTCTGCCGTGGCTTTTTCCTTATCGATCTGGGCATTTTCTGCAGCATTAAATTCATTTTTGAATTCCTGCATTTCTTCCTCTACTTTTTCCCAAACCTGCTGCTTTTCTTCCCAGTCAAAGCCCACGCCTCGTGCTTTTTCCTGAATTCGCATCGCTTTTATCAGGGCAGGGAGCGATTTGGGCACACCTCCGAGAACGGATTGATTTCCTTTTTCCTTAAGCTTGATTTTCTCCCAATTTTGGCTGACAGTTTCAGCATCGTTGGCTTGGGTATCCCCGTAGATATGCGGATGACGACGGATGAGTTTTTCGCATAGTGAATGGGTCAAAGATGCAATGTCAAAATTGCCCTCCTCAGAACCGATTTTGGCGTAAAAAACAATATGGAGAAGGATATCTCCAAGTTCTTTTTTAATCTCCTCGGGGTTTCCGTCAAGGATGGCATCCGAGAGCTCAAAAGTTTCCTCGATAGTCAAATGCCTGAGGCTCTCCGTGGTCTGCTTTTGGTCCCAAGGACACTGCGCCCGCAACTCATCCATGATGGTCAATAATCGATCAAAAGCAGCCAACTGTTCGGCGCGGGTACTCAAATTAGACATGATTTGGGAAACTATGTTGAAATGGTAGTCGTTTTCGAAGTAAAGCTTTAAATTTGTGCAAAATTATCCGTTATGGCAACTCTATTGATCACGCTTGGTTTCTTGGCATTATTCTTCGTTCTGATGTCTGTCAGGCTCATATTCATAAAAAACGGGGAATTTAAAGGAACCTGTGCTTCTCAAAATCCCTATCTCAACAAGGACGGGGGTACCTGTGGCTACTGTGGCAAAACTGTCGATTCGAACAGTAGTTGTGGGAATCCCGACAACGAAGTCGATAAAGTACTCGCAAAATTCAAATAAAATTTCAATCCTGCCTCTCGGCGGGATTTTTTCAATTTTTCAACAAATCATTTACTGTACGTGTCACTGATTAAATCAATTTCCGGAATACGGGGAACTATCGGTGGGAAAGCCGGAGAAGGTCTCACCCCAATCGATGTTGTGAAGTTTACCGCCGCTTATGGCGCTTGGGTATTGGAAAAAACCGGAAACTCAAAAATCGTCATCGGAAGAGATGCACGGATTTCTGGGGAGATGGTCTCAAAATTAGTCTCTGCTACACTTCAAGGTCTAGGCATCCATGTGATTGACTTAGGCCTAAGTACTACGCCGACTGTTGAACTTGCGGTTCCTGCTGAAATGGCAGGAGGGGGAATCATCCTTACAGCCAGTCACAACCCCATTCAATGGAATGCCCTCAAACTCTTGAATGCAAAAGGAGAATTTATCTCCGATGCAGAGGGAAAAGATATTTTGGAAAAGGCAGAAACAGAGGATTTCACCTTTGCAGAAGTAAAAAAATTGGGAAGCTACACCACCATAGACGACTATCTTGATCGTCACATTCAGCATGTATTGGATCTGGAGTTGGTAGATGTAGAGGCGATTAAGGCCCGTGGATTCAAAGTGGTAGTCGATGCTGTGAATTCTACCGGAGGGATAGTAGTCCCAAAGCTTTTGAAAGCCCTGGGAGTAGAAGTCGTGGAAGAAATGTATTGTACCCCAGACGGTCATTTCCCGCACAATCCTGAGCCACTTCCTGAAAACCTCCGCGACATCTCTCAAAAACTGGAAAAAGGAAATTTTGACCTTGGAATCGTCGTAGATCCGGACGTGGACCGACTAGCGCTGATCAATGAAGACGGGTCGCCATTTGGGGAGGAATATACCTTAGTAGCGGTAGCCGATTATGTCTTATCGCACACAAATGGAAACACAGTTTCCAACCTTTCCTCTACCCGGGCACTCCGAGACGTGACAGAAAAGCGAGGCGGAACCTACACAGCGGCTGCGGTGGGAGAAGTCAATGTAGTCAGTCAGATGAAGGCTGTGGATGCCATCATCGGTGGAGAAGGCAATGGGGGAATTATCTACCCAACTTCCCACTACGGCCGAGATGCCTTGGTTGGGATTGGGCTGTTTTTGACTCACTTGGCGAAATTCGGAAAGTCCATCTCCAGACTTCGGGCCAACTATCCGAATTATTATATTTCCAAAAATAAAATCGAACTTACCCCGGAGATCAATGTGGATAAAATCCTTTCGGAGATCCGCGAAAAGTACAAAAAGCAACCGATCAATGATATTGATGGAGTTAAAATCGAATTTGAAAAGGAGTGGGTGCATTTGCGGAAGTCAAATACCGAACCGATTATCCGAATCTATGCGGAATCCGATTCTGAATCCAAAGCCGAACACCTAGCCAAGAAAATCATGCATGATATCAAAGAAGTAGTCAGTGCTTCTTTGATTTAAATAATCCCAAAAGAAGAAAAGATGAAGGTCTATTTGGACAATGCTGCTACTACGGCCATGGACGATCGAGTCATCGAAGCCATGCTCCCGTTTATGAAAAATCACTACGGAAATCCCTCTTCGGTGCATAGCCATGGAAGAGAAGTCCGTACTGCCATCGAACGGTCTCGCAAAAAAGTGGCAGAATTGCTCCATGCTAGCCCTTCGGAGATTTTCTTCACCTCCGGTGGTACTGAAGCAGACAATACCGCATTGGTTTGTGGAATCGAAACACACGGGATCAAGCATGCCATTACCTCTCCTATCGAGCATCATGCAGTATTGCATACGCTGGAAGTATGCGCTCAAAAAGGAAACATTCAGCTACATCTATTAGATGTAAATGAAAAAGGAGAAATCGATTTGGGGCAATTGGAGGAATTGTTGAAAACATATCCAAATGCGCTCGTTTCCTTGATGCAAGCCAATAATGAAATTGGAAACTTAAACGACCTCAATCAAATCGGTCAGTTAGCTCAGGCTCACGGGGCTTTTTTCCACTCGGATACCGTACAGACTATGGGGCATTATGTTCATGATCTGAAGAGTTTACCGATCGATGCTCTTGTAGCTGGCGGGCATAAGTTTCATGGTCCAAAGGGTTGCGGATTTTTATATGTGCGAAAAGACAAAAAGATCCACCCATTTATTCATGGCGGAGCTCAGGAACGAAATATGCGGGGTGGAACGGAGAATGTGATCGGAATCATTGGGATTGCCAAGGCTTTGGAAATAGCATACGAGGATATGAGTGGCCACGAGGCACACATCAAAGCCTTGAAAAAGCATTTTATCGAAAAATTGAAAGCGGGTATTCCAGGGGTGGAGTTCAACGGAATGTCTGGAAATATTGACCACTCGCTCTATACGATCCTTAATGTGAGTTTACCTCCATCTGAGGCCAATGCGGGGATGTTGCTTTTCAATCTGGATTTAGCTGGAATTTCCGCATCCGGAGGTTCTGCCTGCAGTTCGGGGGCTACAGTTGGATCTCATGTACTCCGGGCATTAAATCACAATCCCGAGCGGGATTCGGTACGATTCTCTTTTAGCCGATTCAATACTATTGAGGAAGTAGATTATACGGTCGACAAGCTCAAGGAGCTGTATGCGGTGGAAGCTTGATTTTAAAGAGCTGAATGAGCCCTTTTTTCTATAAATCGCTCAAGCTCAGGCAAGCAAACTCTACGCTATACCCTTTAAATTTTTGAAGAATATTTTTTGCTTTTTTTCGGAGTAAATCTTCGGAATATTTTTCCCGGTTTAATTTGGCTTCTGCGATAAAAAGAGTTTGCTCTAATTCATTGATTGCAATAATATCGATTTCGTTTTCACTTTTGCCATCCCAATAACTTCCTATGGTGGAGTAAGCTTTTGATTCTTTGAGTTTCTGAAGAAAATATTTCTCCAAAACAGGCCCCAAATAACTACTTATGTCACGATCAACTATTTTTTTCACATAATCAAAGTTTTCTATCTCAATTGCACTTTGGTTTTTGTAAATGAATCGAAACCAAAAATTGAGGAAATTATCTTCAATTCGATATTTGAATTTTCTACTTCCGGGTTTAGAAAATAGGGGCCTAACTTTTTTAATGATTCCAAATTGATTCTCCAGCTTATCCAAAAAGCCTCCCACACTCATTTCTAAAATGGACTCAATTTCCGGACGGGAAGTTTTAGAACTGGCTATTAAACTCAAAATGGAAAAATAAGTAGAATAATCCCTGCCAAATTCTTCGATCAGCACATTTTTTCCTTCTTGGATGAAAAGAGAGTTTTCCTGCAGTATCATGGAAATCATACTTGTTTGATCAAGTGCTCCGGAGTCCACAAATTGCTCCACATACTTTGCTACCCCACCTGTGAAAGCATAAAAACTCAGAAGGTCTTTTTTTTCAAAGTTTGGTTGATAGTCTAATAAGATCTTTTTAAGTATATCTAATTCGAACGGTCTTACCTGAAGCCGTGCAGTAGCTCTTCCAAAAAGAGGTTCTTTTTGACTTTCAAAAATTTTATTCATCAGCGAATAGATCGATCCGCAGAGAATCAAGTTGATCTTAGCGACTGACTTTTTTTCATCCCAAATCGCTTGCATTTCACTATAAACGGATGGATTTACGGTATAAAATTCCTGAAACTCATCCAGTATTAAGGTAAAAGGCTCTTGGATCGACCAATCCATCAACATTCTAAAAAGCGCAGAAAACGATTTAATTTGTCCATAAATCGGAATATTAAAATTTTCATTGATCGTTTGTAAAAATTCTTCTACTAGGAGAGTTTCTGATTTTTTTGCTACAAACAAGTAGGCTGATTTTTCTCCTTGGGTAGATTTTCTTAACAAAAGCGTTTTTCCGATTCTCCTACGGCCGGTGACCACAGTCATTTGTGCAATTTTCAGACTTTTGTTTCGGATTACTTTCAGAAAGTCAAGCTCCTTCTCCCGATTGTAAAATTTCATTTTGGATTATTGTAATGAAAATTACTGTAATTTCTGTTACAATAATAAGGAAATCAATAAAAAAGAGCGAGGATCCCGCTCTGTTTCTCTGAAAACCAATACGTATTATTTTTTGGCGCCCGGATATCCGATCGCGTAAGGGGTCCAAATTTCATAGATGGGATTACCCGTAGAGCTCAGCCCGCTGTGATGCCATTCTCCGTCAATCACCTCATAGTCAAAGCCTAAACTTGCTCCCACGCGTGAATTATCTCGGGAGAAAAAGGTGATATTCTCGGTATATTTTCCATCTTTGGCAGTGTAAGTACCCCCTCCAGAACCACTAAATTCCTTGGTCTCCGAATTGAAGGCTACCCACTGAAAGCGACCACCGGAAAGAATTTTGATCGTCCTTCTGGCTCCTGGAGTAGATCTTCGGATTTCATCATTCCGCTTTCTACCTGTGATGACCCAATTTCCTGTCAGGTCATCCCTTGCGTCGGACACGCGCTCCCAAATCTCGACCAACATGCGACCCGTACTTTCTGAGGAAATGACAATTTTGTTGTCAACCCAGTCCAGTTTGTACTGGTTGTCTGTCCCAACCTGAGTTGGGTCCAGAGTGAAAAAGTCCAAAGTTTCCGTGTAGGTGTTCCCTTCCAACTCAAAGGGGCCTCCACCGGCACCGACGAAAGCATTATCGTCCAGCTTTTTGGCGCCGAATGCGAAATAACCATCCTGATAAATCTTGATATATTCTACATCCATGACTTTCTCTCCATTTTGGTGAGTCATCTTCCAAGCTCCTTCTATGGATTGCGCCTGAGCCCACCCGAAGCAAAATACAAGGGCAAAAGTGATTAGAATTTTCATACATTTCGAGGTTTGAAGTAAGTTACCAATTCTTGCCTGCTAAATCCAAAATTTTATTTTGAAGGGTAAAAATCTGATTTTTACACTGCTATGAAGAAATTCCAACTAGGTCAGACAAAGGAAGCTGCCATCGATCTTTTCCCAGAAAAAGTCATCAAACGAGTGAAGCTCGGCAACAAAGAAATCGGGATCGTCCGGGTAGGGGATCACTTTTTTGCATTTGATAGCCTCTGCCCTCACCGGGGAGCATCGCTTATTCAAGGCAGCATCAATGGCTATGAGGAAATTATCTGCCCACTTCATCAATACCGCTTCGACCTGAAGACCGGCGCACTCCAATCAGGCTCTTGTTCTGATTTGGAGGTTTATCAGACGAGTCTCACCGAGGAAGGGCTGATCATCCAGCTCATCAATAGCGGAAATTGAATTTGGCGCCGAAATAGACATTTTGTGCCGGTGCCGGCTGATAAAATCTACCTCCAAAAGGATTCAGGTCATTTCCCAAGGAGTAATCCACATCAAACAGATTATCCAGACCAAAGTAGATTTCCATATCAAGCTTTTTAGAAATCTGCTCGAAAAAGCCCATTCGGAGATTCACCAAGTTAAAAGGATCCTGATAAACCGTATTGGCATCATTCAATGGAATTTCATCGGTAAACTGGTGGGTCAAATTCAGGTAAACATTTCCGGCAAAACGGAAATCCAGCGTCTGAACCAGCGTATTTGGAGCAACACCCGTCAACTGGTTTCCGGAAAAGTCCTGATCTCGTTTTTGGTAATCCCTAAACTTAAAATAATGTCCGGTGTAAGCTACTCCATAATCCAGACCCCGAAGAAACCCTCCCATTCGCTGGATCAACTGATAGTCCAAAGCCAGTTCGATTCCTCTTTGATCAGTGGAACCGGCATTTCGAAAGAGTACTACGCCCTGCTCATTGGTGAAGGTGGTAATCGTCTGATTGAGTCGGAAATAAAAGGCTGTCAGATCCACATTCAAACGATTCTTACCCAATCGATAGCCAAGCTCAAAATTAGTTCCCCGCTCAGCCTCCAGGTCCAAATTCAGGCTTCCCTCATTGGTACGTACCTCATCAATGGTGGGCGGCGAGAAGCCACTACTCACAGATGCTCTCAAAGCCGAAAAATCATCCAACCGGAAATTGACTGCGGCTCGTGGAATTAAAATAGGATCAAATTGCCTTTTCTGAAGGCCCGTCGGTCCCCCATTTGCATCTATCAAACGGTCAATTTCAAAGGAGGAAAAATTCTGACTCAAACCTAAAGTCAACAACCAGCGCTCAGTAAACTCCCATTCGGCTTGCTGGAATAAAAATGCTTGTGTAGCCCGAAGTTTATCAGCAAAGCGAACCGTGTCAGCCACACCACTTCGGTTCCCGAAATTTTGAGCATCGGTGAGACTGGTTTGATATTCCCCACCGGCTATCAAGCGCAGTGGTCTCCCGCCCAGATTCCAGTCAAAGGTAAATCGAGTCCTTCCTCCACTCCCAAAGCCCAATTCCTTTTTGTAGTCCAAAATGAAGGGATTCTCAAAGTCATTGGTGTTTACATAGAATGTCGTGTTGTTTTCAATCTTATCTGAAAATCGATAACGGTGACCAAAAGTCGCTAAAAGCGCTCGCTGTGAAATAGAGCTATTCTGATCTACGGATCCGGGACGAGCCTGGGTGGGGTCTTCCGCCAGCTGTTCTGCATTCAGGGAACCGGGAATTTGATAATCTAGATCGGAGAATAAAATCTGTGTACGAATCTCCTGCTTTTCATTGACGGGGAAATAGCCTCCCAACTGAAAAACTGTACGGTCCACCGCCGAATGCTCGCGATAGCCGTCACTTTCTTGATTGACAATGGCTACTTCAAGGCCTCCTTTACCGATAGGTTGGGTGATGGCAAAGCGTCCCTTATTTAAGCCAAAAGATCCAGCAACCCACTCGGAGGTTAATTTACCGCTCTGTAGGTTCGCAGTACTGCTAAGGTTAATGACTCCGCCATTTCCGGCTCCGTAGATACTTCCGGATGGTCCTTTGATCACTTCGGCTGTGCGAATATTGCTGAGGTCGAGCAGGTTCAAAGCGGTCGTCCCATCTGGTGCAGTAATTGGCACTTCATTCCAATAGACCTTGACATTTCTGACTCCAAAAGGAGCACGGAGAGAACTCCCCCGAATCGATACCCGGTAGCTGGCCGGTGCTCGTTCTTCGATTCGCACACCCGGTTTGGTGTTGAAGGCATTGACTATGGAAGTTTCATTGAATCGATAGAAATCTGCCTCTCCGATCAGGCTGATAGAGGCAGACTGCTCTAAGAGTGGTCGCTCTGTTTCAAAAGCTTTGACAGTCACTCCCGAGAGTGAAATACTTTTTGGGAAAAGAAAAAAGGTGCTTTCCTCCGCATTCACTGTAACCTCGAGCGATTCATATCCAGGCTTGAAAAGAATACCGGAGAAAGGAGCCTTTTGATCTAAAGTGGCCAGCCCAAGCCGATCTGTCTGAAACTCTTCGCCAGTTTCCAAGCGGATCAAAACCTCTGATAGCGGATCATAATTAAGCCCATCCCGTACCGTGATTTCTACTTGAGCTTTTAGAGAACCTGAGCCCAAAAGCAGAGCAAAAAGAATTAAATACCTCATACCCCGAAAATACAAGGAAAGTGGGGTAATAGTTTCCCGTTTTTTCCAAATGGCAGAAAAGACTTGCTGAACAGGATTTTTCTTTTCCAATTCCATCGAAAATTCTTAGAATGCTTCTTCAAACTTGATTTATGAAAAAACTGCTCGTCCCACTCCTTTTAGTTCTTTTTTCACATTGTAAGGAAAAAGCCGCACCACCTGCACCTGTATACCCGGTTCCCCATGAGCGACAGGTTGCCTGGCAGGAACTGGAGTTTTACGGTTTTGTCCATTTCAATATGAATACTTTTTCAGACCGGGAATGGGGATTTGGAGATGAAAAGCCAGAACAGTTTAATCCCACAGCGCTCGATGCTAGGCAGTGGGCAAGGATCGCCAAGGAGGCAGGAATGAAAGGGCTAATCATCACTGCCAAGCATCATGATGGCTTTGTGCTCTGGCCATCCGACTATACGGAGCATTCGGTCAAAAACAGCCCTTGGCGAGATGGAAAGGGTGATTTGATCCAAGAATTCGTAGATGCCTGCCGGGAATATGGGCTGAAAGTAGGCATTTATTATTCGCCTTGGGATCGGAATCATCCGGACTATGGCAAGCCTGAATACATCACCTACATGCGCAATCAACTAACCGAACTGCTGACGAATTATGGGGAAATATTTGAAGTGTGGTTTGACGGGGCCAATGGTGGTACGGGCTGGTACGGCGGTGCCAATGAGGAGCGAAAAGTCGATAAACTGACCTATTACGATTGGGAGAATACGCATGCCTTGGTTAGGGAACTCCAACCCAATGCCATGCTATTTAGCGATGCGGGACCGGATGTACGCTGGGTGGGAAATGAGCATGGCTTTGCGTACGAGACCACTTGGTCCAATCTGATGCGAGACTCGGTCTATGCAGGCATGCCTGAGTATTCGGAAAAGTGGGCATCCGGACAGGAAAATGGCACGCATTGGGTGCCTGCTGAGTCTGATGTGAGCATTCGCCCGGGATGGTATTATCATGCCTATGAGGATCACAAAGTCAAGACCCTCCCCCAACTGATGGAGATTTTTTACAAAAGCATAGGTCGGAATTCTTCTTTGCTGATCAATTTCCCTGTGGACACCCGCGGCTTGATTCATGAGAATGATGAAGATGCCATCTTAAAAATGGCGGCAAAAATCAAAGAAGATTTTCAAACCAATCTAGCGACTGAAGCGGCCATTTCATCCAGTGCGGATCGGGGCTATGGATACGAAGCAAATAGGGCGATTGATGGGGATTATGAAACTTATTGGACTCTTTCGGATGGGGAAGGACCAGAAGCCAAATTGGAATTGGACTTTGGAAAAGAGATTTCTTTTAATCGCTTGCTTCTACAGGAATACACCCCCCTCGGACAGCGGGTGAAAGCCTTTACACTCGAAGCCGAAATCAATGGATCTTGGGAAAAAATTGCGTCTGGCACTACCGTTGGTTACAAGCGGATTTTACGGTTTCCGGATGTAAGCACCCAAAAAATCCGAATCGCATTTGAAGATGGAAAAGATATTCCCCTGATTTCAGAGCTTGGAATCTACTATTCCCCAAAATTACTTTTACCTCCTCTGATCGAGCGGGAAAAGTCAGGTAAAGTCTCCTTAATTTCTCCTGACGAAGGCTTGGAAATCCGCTATTCCTTGGATGGATCAGAACCATCGGAGCTTTATACCAATCCTTTGGAAATTCAAGAAGCCTCCACCTTAAAAGTTATATCCATTGATCCAAAGACAGGCAATAAAAGTGACATGCTTCAAAAAGAGCTGGAAATCGCCAAAGCAAAATGGAAGACCGAAGATGAAAAAGCAATCGATGAAAATCCTAGCTCATATGCCACTTTAAGTTCCTCCAAAATTCAGGTAAACCTGGGAGAAGCGGTAATCCTAACTGGCTTTACTTACTTCCCTATGCAGGCGCGATACCCAAGTGGCCATATCACTGAATTTGCTTTCCGCATCAGTCAGGATGGGAAGAACTGGACAGAAGTCGCTAGTGGTGAGTTTGACAATGTGGTCAATAGCCCAATTGAGCAGGAAATACGCTTTGACGCGATTTCAGCCAAGTGGATAGAATTGGAAGCAATCAAGACCGCAGATGGTAATCCGGCTACTTTGGCTGAAATAGGAGTCCTGACCCGGTAGATTTTCACTTCAGATTATTCTACCACTAATCGTATCATTTCCTCCAAAAGCATGGATAAGGTGGGATTTTGAAAGAAAAATCCCTACTTTTTAATCCAGTTGCTTTAAACCCATTAATACCCATGAACAGAAGACACGCATTGCGGCATATTGCCCTGATTTCCGGGGGACTTGCCTTGATTCCTTCCTGTGATTTTGGAAAGGAAGATATCCTCGCTGCCTACGATAAACTCCAAATCACCCCATCACTCAAAAAGCTTCTTGCAAGTATATCCGACACGATCATTCCCGCCGGAGAGATCAAAGGTGCTTTAGACCTAGAAGTCCATGATTTTATTTTAGTGATGGTCAACGATTGCTTCAATGAAGAAAATCAGAAAAAGTTTTCTCAAGGTTTGCAGTCCTTTTCCAGCTATGTAAAAGAAAACAGTGGAAAAGCTTTTGATCAGCTGACCACCAAAGAAAAGGAGGCAATGGTGTTAGAAACCGCCCAACTCAAAGGAGACGATTCCGAGGAGGGACGCACCAAAGAATCCATCGCATATTTCGTCAATACCGCCAAGCGATTTACTATACAAGGATATATGGCTTCCGAATACATCCAAACCGAAGTGGTGCCTTACTCCCTCATTCCAGGTGAGTACAACGGGGCAGTCTTGATTTCTGACCTTCAAAAACCTCGAGTCAATGGCTAATCTAAATCTCAAAAGTAAGCAAGATCGAACCTATCAGGCCATCGTCATCGGCTCGGGTATCAGTGGAGCTTGGGCTGCCAAAGAGTTTTGCGATTTGGGAGTCAAAACCCTGATGCTGGAGCGAGGTAGAAATGTCGAGCACATCAAGGATTACCCGACGACAAACATGCTTCCATATGAATTCCCGCATCGTGGTCAAATTCCGGAAGATATCAAAAAAGAAAATCCCGTCATCAGCCGATGCTATGCCTTTCGGGAAGATGCCATGCATTTTTTCGTAAAAGACACCGAGCATCCTTACGTTCAGGAAAAGCCATTCGATTGGATTCGGGGCTATCAGGTCGGAGGAAAATCCCTTCTTTGGGCTAGACAAGTACAGCGCTGGTCAGACTTTGATTTCGAAGGACCGGCTCGGGATGGATTTGCCGTGGATTGGCCGATTCGCTACAAGGATATTGCGCCTTGGTACAGCCATGTGGAGAAATTTGCAGGAGTCTCCGGCAACCGAGACGGTATTCCTCAATTGCCAGACGGCGAGTTTTTACCGGGATACGAACTCAATGTGGTCGAGAAACACTTCGCCGCTCAACTCAATAAGCATTACGGAAATGACCGCCACATGATTTCTGCCCGATGTGCTCACATCAACGGAAACTTGGATTTCTATGCGCAGCAAGGCCGAGCCAAATGCCAAAATCGGAACCTCTGTCAGCGAGGATGCCCTTTCGGTGGATACTTCAGTTCTAATTCCTCTACCATCCCTTGGGCTCTGAAAACCGGAAACCTCACGCTCCGGCCGAATGCTGTGGTACACTCTATCATTTACGATGATGAGAAAGGAAAAGCAACGGGAGTCCGAATCATCGATCGCCTGACCAAAGAAATGGAAGAGTTCTACGCGGATGTGATCTTTGTAAATGCAGCCGCTTTGAATACCAATGCCATTTTGTTGAACTCAACGTCCAGCCGATTCCCTAACGGGCTTGGCAATGACAATGGGCTACTTGGGAAATATGTGGCCTTTCACAACTACCGGGCACGTGTCTCCGGAGAATATGAGGGACATTCCGAATACACCACAAGCGGCGGAAGACCGACAAGTGGCTATTTCCCGAGGTTCCGAAATGTCTTCAAGCAGGAAACGGATTTTCTCCGGGGCTATGCAGCAGGATTCTCTGCCAGCCGTGGTGCAGGTGCAGATACAAGCGGCGTAGGAATGGATCTCAAAAACAGCCTGCTCAACCCCGATCAATATGGACCTTGGCGCGTAGGTTCGCATATGATGGGCGAAACCATTCCGAAGGAAAGCAATTACGTCGCGCTTGACCCCAATCTCAAAGATGAATGGGGAATGCCACAGCTCAAAATCTCGGTGGACTACGATGACAATGATGAAAAAATGGTCAAAGATTACATCGAGCAAATGACGGAGATGTTTACCAAGGCAGGATTTACCAATATCCGATCCAGTGATAGCAAGCAGGCGCCAGGTTTGGATATTCATGAAATGGGGGGCGTACGCATGGGCAAAGACCCCAAAACTTCCCTGCTCAATGCCAACCATCAATTGCATGCCGTACCCAATGTCTATGTGACCGATGGCGCCTCGATGACCTCTACCTCGACGCAGAATCCATCATTGACTTATATGGCCTTTGCGGCGAGAGCAGCGCATCATGCGGTTGCGGAGAGTAAGAAATGATAAATTAAAAATGTAGAATTAAGAATAGCCCAAGTCTAAAGATTTGGGTTTTTTTAGGCCCAGAGTTTGATAATTAGATTTTAGGTTTTAGATTGACTTATCATTTAATCGATCAACTAAGCTAAAGATTTATGAACAACACTTTTGCCCCCCCAAGTACAAAAATCTAGCTAAATCCGGTTTAGCACTATTATTTGGATTATTATGATGCTATCCGCTTGTATTCCCGAACCAGAAAACCCTACTATCGAGCTCAGTGAATCTTCACAGCTGGCTCAAGTCCGAGACTGGTTTGAAGCTAATAAGACCAAGCTCCGATTACCCGAGCGTGGCACTAACTTCCGAACAGAATCTCAGGAGCTAATCCTCCCATTTTTCGAAAAAGAACCCGATTGGGAGCAATTTCATCATTATTTCTTTCCGGATGGACGTGAAGTTTTTGAAGTGAGTTTGGAGAATGCAACAAAGTACTTCCCTGCCAGTATGCTGGACAGCTTTCCGGATCGGGACGTAAAAGAGCTGGTCATTCAGAATATTATGTTTATCAGCCATCCTACCGAGCAGCGCTTCGATCCGGTAATCGCTAGATACTATCCCGATGGAGAAGGCTCGATAGAAGATTTTGAAGGAATCTATTACGATGGCATCCCCCATGATTGGTCCGGTGTGGTAGATATCTGGACCTATGATGAGCGGCACTTTATTGGATTTACATTTGAGAATGGTGAAGTGGTAGGCCATTTCAAATATAGTCCATTAACCTCGACAGGAGAACAAGCTCGAATAGCCGGAGATTGTATACAAATAACACGGGAAATCTCAAATAATTATACAGATTCAAATGGTATTGTAGTTGTTGTACCACCTACTATAGTTGTCCAAACTTTTTGTTCTGGTTCTGGCGGTTATACTCCAGGAGGAGGCTCAGGAGATGGAAGAGACTACCATGACTATCAGCGTCCCCCATGCTGCGATGATCCAGTGACGGCTCCGCCACGCGATGTTCCACCGTACGAACCACCTTCGCTCCCTACTCCCAAGACAATCATCATGCAACTGACCAACCCCTGCGCTGCAGATATCTTTAAGGAACTATCGAAAGGAAGTGCTTATCTCACTGATATGACAGGGCTGGGCAGCTTGGATATCTTTCCGGGAATGCTTGATCTATTTGAACAAAGTGGGCAATTTGACTATCGTATCCGGAATGGTAATACAGGTTCGCAAGCTGGTGGATCTACTTCTCCCATCGTAAATGGTGTCATCACCATAACATTGAGTGACGATTATCTGCGAACCGCAACATCTCTAAGTATCGCAAGAACAATTATTCATGAAACGGTCCATGCTTATTTACTGAAACAAGCAAAGATTCAAACTGATATGAATACGGTACAATTGCTGAATGAATATTGGAAAGAATATCCAGAGAATCTACCTGATACACATCATGCATTAATGAGCCAATATGTTCTTGGAATGGCAGTATCTCTTTATAATTGGGATAAGAAGTATGGCCCTACAGGTGGTAGTTTAGGGTTTGACTACTATTACAAGATGGCTTTTGGAGGACTCTTGAAAGACGGAACTGAAGTTCCATTAGATGAAGTAAAAAACTTAATTCCTTCTGGAAGCAGTTGGAGTGAGATAAGTAAAATATTAGAGAACGAAGCAACCGGAAATTATAATGCAAATGGAGAAAAGTGTAATTAAAATATGTTTATTCTTCGTCTTTCTCTTAATTTTTCAAAATGAGAGCTTCGGCCAAAGAAAGGCAGAGTTGACAGAGGAACAATATAATGTCTTGGAAAATACATATAGGAAGGCAAAAGAAAAGACCATTGATGTTTATTATCATACCATACCGTTTGAATCTTGGATGCAATCGTTATGGAATGAAGATAATTACTCAGATATGGGAGTCGGTTTTTGTTCATTCAAAGAACCAGATATTAAACTAGCTTTTTCTGAATTAAAAAAACAGGTTTTTGACTTAGAAGAAAAAGAGATCTATTGGAAAAAGCTTTCGGATAAAATCAAAACTTCGAAGAGAAAAAAAAGATCAAAAGTTAGTTTTCTTTCTGAGCCAATAATCATAGGCGATTACTCTTTTGTTTTTAGTAGAAGTGTAGATCAAAAAAGTGTTCATGTTCTAAAAAAAGACACATTGGGAAAATGGAAATACGAATGTGGAGTTCCGCTTGAATTTGAATTGCATTGACTTTTGAAAACTAAGCCATCCCAATTTGGGGGTGGCTTTTATCATTGTATATGAAATGAATAAATTGAACAATTCGAAAAAGTTAATCGATTAGAGAAATTATTCATCTTGATAAAAAAATACCAGTAGTGCTGAATCCTCTGAGTGGGAGGTCAAGAAAATAAGGGAGGTTTAACCTTAAGAAAAGCTTTCTCTATCCAGAAAGCCTTTCTTTTTGATGTTTGAGAATTAGAAATCCGTGGATTGCCCATCCAAGTTCAGCGGTTTGATCCAGATGTTTCTGTAAAATACATCGTGTCCTTCCGCCTGCAGTTTCAATCCGCCAGGACGGTCTGTAATTCCTTTTCCTCCATCATTTCCGCCATCGATGCCGGAGTTTGGACCACCCCAAACCTGCTGGATACTCACATCCTCATGAATTTTTTTGCCATTGAAGTAAATCGTCACCCGAGCCTTTTCTGTAAGTGTTCCATTCTCAAAGCGGGCTGCTTTGAAGACAATATCATAGGCATTCCATTTTCCAAGACCATTGTAGGCTTCTTCCTTTGGTAGATGTTCGTTGATTACCGCGGCCAAGCCATGTAGGCCATAGTCTCCGTCTAGGATTTGGATTTCATATCGATTTTGGAGATAGACTCCACTATTTCCTCCCTCATTTTTGATCAAAAATTCCACATGGGCTCTAAAATCCCGATATTCTTTTTTAGTTACAATATCAGCTGCACCATATTTTCCGCCTGCTGCTGCAGGATCATTGCTACTGATCGCCTTTCCTCCATCTACTGGGTCTTTCACTTCCATCCATTTGATGGGAGGCTCAGCCGAGAAGCGAGGTCCCTGCCAATATTGCCATTTTTCTAAAAGCATTTCTTTGCTTCCATCTAGCATCAATTCAGCTCCATCAATCGGAGCTGTGCCAACTCCAACTTGGGCCTTTGCTACAGCAGTGCCCATAAAAATTAAGGCTAAAGCAATAATCCAGTGAATAGAGAGATTTTTGGTTTTCATAGGTTTACTATTTTGGGTTGTGTTGAATGCATGTAATTTGGTTATTTTTATGAAAGCTGGAAAGTTTCTCATGGAATTTAGGGCTTTCATACTGTTTTTTTATCAATCTAAATCAATAGCAAATGAAATGGGAAGGTCGTAGACGCAGTAGCAATATAGAAGACCGAAGAGGGCAACGCGGTCCAAGCGGTGGCGGGGGAATTAACCCAATGTTGCTTGCACCTTTGCTTCGAATGCTTTTCTCGAAAACCGGTCTCGTGATCGTCGCAGTCTTTATCGGGGGCTCAATCTTGCTTGGAGTGAATCCACTTTCCTTGATCGGTGGCTTTTTGGGTGGAGGTCAAGGATTTACCACTGAGGTAAATTACCAATCCAGTCCTGAAGATGATCGCTTAGCTGAGTTTTGCTCCGTGATATTAGCTGATACTGAGACTGTTTGGAATCAATTGATCGAAAATTACCGGGAACCAACTCTGGTGCTTTTTTCTGGTGCTGTTTCCTCTGCCTGTGGAAATGCAAGTGCTGCGACGGGGCCTTTTTACTGTCCGGCAGATGAAAAACTATACATTGATTTAAGCTTTTTTCAGGAGATGGAGCAGCGACTCAATGCTCCGGGAGATTTTGCGCAAGCCTATGTCATTGCGCATGAGGTAGGCCATCATATCCAAAAAATCATGGGAATTACCGACGAAGTACAGAAGCTTCGGGGAAAGATTTCAGATCGGGAATACAATCAATATTCGGTGCGATTGGAACTTCAGGCTGACTTTCTGGCTGGAGTTTGGGCTCATCATTCACAGCGAGTAAGTGGGATGATGGAAGCAGGAGACCTCGAAGAGGGCCTGAATGCCGCTAATGCCATTGGGGATGACCGACTACAAAAACAGGCTACCGGACGGGTAGTGCCAGACTCTTTCACCCATGGTACCTCAGCTCAGCGAATGCGCTGGTTTAAAAAGGGATTCGATACAGGAGATCTGTCTCAGGGAGATACTTTTAGTGCTGAAATGCTTTAGATTTCTAAGATGTAATCTAGAATTCCTGCATTTTTTCCTTTTGGTCTAGTGACCAAGAGGGGCAGGGTATCATTGAACTGAATCAAACGCTCGGCCATACTTCCAATGAATAATGCTGTGGCGGCGGTCCGCCCTTTTGCACCGATCACGATACCGTCAGCTCCGATTTCCAAGGCCTTGTCAATGATTTCCTGTACAGGATCATCATTGTCATCTTGTGTGTAAACAGGCGTGATTTTGATGTTTTTCGTATCAATTTTTCGGATAAACTTCTTGTAATTTATCTCGGCATGCATCAGCATGATTTGGGTAAATTCTTCGTAAGTTTTTCCTGTAAAATGATAACCTGAAGGGACATTGAATACATTCTGACAAACAATTTCAGCGTTACCATGCTTTGCTGCGATCATAATTGCCTCTTCCATGGCATCTTTGGAATATTCAGAAAAGTCTGAGGGCACAAGGATTTTTTGGACCTTTGGAACGGTAGTTTCAGGAATGATCAATAGGGAACAGCTCGCTCTTCTGGCTAGTCTCAAAGCAGCGACCCCTGTGCCTGGAAGGGTGGTTTTTCTACCAATGATGATCATATCCACTGACTTTTCCTCAGAAAGCTTCAGGATCTTTTTTGATAGGTTTCCTTCCTTTACCACATAGTTTAGCGAGATGTCTTTTTGATTCCCAAAAACCTCTGAAACAGTTTTTTGCATTGCATTCTGCCTTTCAGTGATCATATTCTCTATGAGGTTTGGAAATTCCTCCAGGACTTCCTTAGGAACCGAAAGGTTTTTGATCACATTGACAAAAAATATCTTCTTGGTTTGATTGACTCTGGCAATAAATTGTGCGAATTCGACCAAGGTTTTGTCTAAGCTGGACTGATCCAGGCAAACAATCATTTTCTTAATCAAGTACATGGGCATGCAAAATTTGACAATACAAAGTTAAAGGCTTCTTGATAGATTTTTAATGGAATTGAAATAAAATTCTGAACCTAATATGTTTATTTGTTCTGTACAGATTGAATTTCAGGTTTTAAGGAATTTTTCAAAATAAGCTCCTGAATTTTATTCTCCGGGATATGCTTTTCTTCATGCTTAAAGTTAATTAGAGAAAAGAGAATTACGAATTATCCGCTCCCTAATTTAACCCGTCGATGTAATATCCGTATATTTGTCAAAGCCCAGGCCGCTGACATGTTCAAACTTCACAATTAACAACTATACCGAGTGAAGCCCTTTCCAAAAACAGGCCTCACCCTGTCCCGATAGCTATCGGGATCGGGGCCTCGCACAAAACGCAGGATAACAGTGGAAGTTTGCGGATTTAAGGCAGCTCAAATCTTGTCTATAAGGAGGTTTGTAACACTCTAAGGCTTGGGCTTTTTAATTTTTTCTCTGATCCATTCCCATTCTTCTTTTCCGACCCAGCCCAGCATTGCCAATCCAAGAAAGAAAGAAACTAAGATTATGCTTTGGAGCACAAAATCCAACCAGTAGTTTTCAAATGTAGGTAAGCCCATAAACAGTAGAAAAAGGGCTATTCCCAAAATCAAAATTTTTAATGTTTCCGGGCTAAAAGGGTTCATTTGTAATCGGTATTTCAAAAAGAAGAACTTAACCATATTAAAAAGTAACATTACCAAGGCTGATGCAATGGCTGCCCCGGAAATGCCAAATTGCGGGATGAGCAGATAATTCAACAGAATGATCATGATACTCATCAGGATGGTTGCGAAGAGGTTGAATTTAAAGTATTTGGAAAAGACCAAAATTTCAGAGTTGGCAGAAAAGAGGGCATCAATGACTTTTCCTAAACCAATCCAAAAAACCACCCATTTTCCTGCCTCATAGAGGCTACTGTTTGGAATCAAACGGTAGATGAAATCAATATTGATCCAAATCCCCAGAAAAATCAGAAGGCTGATATAAAATTGACGGTTGGAAACTTGAGTGTAGATTTTTTGAATCGCAGGATGATTTTCTTTGGAAAAATGATCAGCGATCACAGGCATAATCACCTGAGAAATAGCCCGTCTTGGCATTTCTATTACGATAGCCATACTAAATGCGATCGTGTAAATAGCATTCGCCTCAAGGCTAATAAGTGAACTGACCATGATGGAATCGATCTTTAAAATCAAGGTAGAAGCAGCAGTAGCCAGAAAGGTAATTAGGCTGAATTGGATAAAAGCGGTTCGAAAACCCTTTGGAAATTTAGACCAGGAAAAGTCCAATTTGAGGACACGAAGATAGCTCAGGTATACCACCATTCCGATTAGCGGAAGGCCATAGACTCCAATTAAGCCAGCCATCATCTGATCAAAATCTATCCATTTGATAAGGTAAAAGATCATCCAAATTCCAGTCAGCAGCCTCAGGAAAACCTCTCTGAAGAATGTTGGTATGGAGACTTTTAAATAGGATCGACTATAGGCGTCGAGTATGGAATTGGCTAAGGCTAAAAAGGTGATAAAAAGGACAATCCATAGGTATCTGATGACTTCGGGGGAATTTTTGGCGAAAAGTCCAACGATTTCATCCTGAAAGAGCCAAAACAAGGAAGCAGCTAAAATAAAGCCCAGAAAAGCTATCAAAAGGCTAAAACTCAAAAAAGAGCTTTGGTTGCTTTGTAACTTTGGGAAATACCTCGTGATTCCGTTTCCTAGCCCCAATTGGGCAAAAGGGACAATCAGCAGTGCAAGATCTTGAATGGTGCGAAATGTACCCAATTCTGCAGCTTCTAATGCATAGGGGTAAAGCCAAAGGACATTAAAGTAGCCAATGACTACTCCCAGATAGGAAAAAATGGCAGTGCGGAAACTTTGATTGGCGACTTTGCCCATGGGCTGAAAATATCAAAAAATCAGGAGAACCACATCGATTGGCTTCAATCGATTTTTTGGCACTTGTCACAACCGGCCTTTTCTGTCGGTTTTCCAAAAAACCGTTGCCAAAGGTAGGCTAAGGCTCCCAATCCAATAATCGCTATGATGATTTCTTGCAACATCTTAAGAGAAGATATTATAGGTCAATAAAGCAGCAAAATATGCCAGTGCTGTCATATATACTGTTTGGATCAACGGCCATTTCCAACCTTTAGTTTCCCTGTAGACAATAGCAAGAGTACTCATGCATTGCATGGCAAAGACATAAAAGACCATCAGCGAAAAGGCTGTAGGCTTATTGAATGTCTTTTCTCCGGTATTTGAATTGATCTGCGTATCAAGCTTTTCCCGAATAGTAAGGTCATCCTCCACGTCTCCACCAATACTGTAAATAGTTGCAATGGTCGATACAAATACCTCTCTTGCGGCAAAGGATGCAATCAATGCAATTCCGATTTTCCAATCGTAGCCAAGTGGCTTGATGACTGGCTCAATTCCTCGCCCTAAAATCCCGATGAATGAGTTTTCAAGTAATAGAGAGGAGGTTTCAGCTTCAATTTCAGCTATTTGCTCTTCAGAGGATGCAGCGGCAAGTTTTTCTTCTTGAATTTCCCTTACTGCGTCCATTTGAGATGGAGGCCCATAAGAACCCAGAATCCATAGGATAATCGAGATGGCCAAGATCACTTTTCCTGCCTCAGTTACAAATGTGCGAGACTTGTAATACATGGTGAGAAGGACATCTTTCCATCTGGGGGTCCGATAGGAAGGTAGCTCAACCATCAGGAATGACTTTTCTTCTGTTTTCAGCATGGATTTTAATCCAAAAGCCGTCACCAAAACGCCAATTACGCCGAGTAAATAAAGGGCTAGAAGTGTTAAGGCCTGTAGGTTGAATATTCCAAGAATCGCTTCATCCGGCACGACCAATCCGATCAAAATAATATATACCGGCAACCTTGCCGAGCAACTCATCAAGGGAGTCACCATAATGGTGATTATTTTTTCCTTCCAATTGCCAATGTTTCGAGCTGCCATCACTCCAGGAATGGCACAAGCAACTCCTGAAACCAAGGGTACAATGCTTTTTCCATGCAAGCCAAAAGGCCGCATCCAGCGATCCATCAAAAACACGACGCGGGACATGTATCCGGTATCTTCCAGAATGGCTAGGAAGCCAAATAAAAGAGCGATCTGAGGAATGAAAATAACAACTCCCCCAATTCCCGGGATTACCCCTTCGGAAAGCAAATCTGAAATAGGTCCAGCTGGCAACGTACTGCTTAACCAAGCTCCCAAATCTGCAAAAAAACCATCAATCAAATCCATGGGGACGGATGCCCAGGCAAAAATTGCCTGAAATATCAGTAAGAGGATTCCTCCAAAAACTAGGTAGCCTAAAACAGGGTGTAGAAAAATCTTATCGAGTGGGGCAGACCCTACCTCTTGATGGGATTTTTTAACCAATACTTTTTCGATGACCTCGGTGATCCGCTTATATCGGATTTTGGTTTCTTCCAGTTGAGCAGCTTCTAGATTGATAGTAAGTGTCTCTAGTTTTTTTCGTATCCAGCTTCTTTTTTCCTCTGAAAGCCCCTTGTCTTTTAGCCCAAATCGAAGAATCTGGTAAGCTTGATAATCGTTACTCAGTTCAAAATATTCCTTGACATCCTGAAGCTGGGAATTATCCAAGAATTCCTTTGCCTCTATAAAAGGACCTGGATTCGTGAAATTTTGCTGATGGATCAATTCTTTTATTTGATCCATTCCTTTTAGATGCCGAGCGTCTGTCTGAAGAATAGGCACTCCGAGTTGCTTGAACAACTCATAAGTTTTTATCTCAAGCTGGCTTTTCTCAGCCATATCAGCCATGTTCAGAGCGATGGCTAGATTGAGGCCAAGATCGATCAGTTGGGTAGCTAAAAATAATCCTCTCGAAAGTTGAACCGAATCTATAATCATCAGTGCGAAATCTGGTTTTTCGATTTCGCTAAGCTGGTTCAATACCCGATGAGCGATGATTTCATCCTCTGAATTTGGGTAAAGCGAGTAAGTTCCAGGAAGATCAATGATGTAATAAACTTGATCTTGGTAGATCATCGCTCCGGTTTTTTTGTCCACCGTCACACCGGGATAATTACCGATTTTTTGGTTTAATCCAGTCAACTGATTGAAAATAGTCGTTTTACCTACATTGGGATTTCCAATGAGCGCTATTTTCAGCGGTTTGGTCAGAGAGGGTGGCTGTGTTTGGGCCATGAATTAGGAGATAATTTTGACTTGAAGTAAGGCCGCTTCTTGTTTGCGTAGTGCTAGGAGGGTGTTTTCTATAAGGAAAGCCAAGGGACCGTTACTTGGAGCTTTGAACTGTAGGGTGATTTTTTTCCCCGGCAGAAAACCCAATTCCATTAAATTCACTTTAAGGGGTGAATCGATTAGGTCTTCGATAATTGCACTGTGGGAGATCTTTAGTTGATCTGCTGTCATACGTACTGCCTTTGAATCAATCTTGCAAAAGTAACTTATTTGGAATGAATCTAAGGAAAAAATCAGGGTATTTTCTCAGGAAAAATTCAAAACTCATCGAATGCTGAGGATTTCATTCTGCAAATTAAACTCCAAACCTCCTTCTAGCATGATTCGCATGCTGAATTCTAGCTGAACTTCTTTTCCTGGATTCTTTGTGAAAACCAACTTGAAGAGGTCTTCACGAAATAGTGACAGTCCATTTTCTAAAAAATCAGGTATGGATCTCGATTGCTCCGAGAAAAAATAATTCATTTCGAAAAAATCACTAATGTCCTGACCTACCTGAAAAATCTCTCCATCTGCAAATTCCACCTCTTTAGAATTAATAATCTGGATTCCAATCATTTTTTCTTGGGACTGGGGCGAAGGAGGACTACAAGCGAAAGCTATTCCTGGTATTGAATTTTTGCTATCCTCAAAATAGGCCACATTCTGTGTTTCTTTTATTCGGAAAGACTTGGTGATAAAATCGTAAGGAAGAGAGGTAGAAGGACTTACTTGTTGGCCTTCGGTAGTTAAAGAAAGGGTCTCGAAAGATTGAACTCGAAAGTCAATAACTTCAAAAACAGGCCCACAACCGCAAGGATTATTGCAAAATTCAGAACAAGCAATAGGAAGCATTGCAAGTGTGATGAATAGGGCACTGGTGGAAATGAGCTTTTTCAATTTGATGATGATTTACACTCCTTAAACTGGAAGAAGGTCTTTTTGGTTTATCAAAAAAGCCCGGATTTGGATCTCCGGGCTTTCAATTTTAAGCTTTTCCTCTCAGCATTAGATTCCAATACATAAATGGCAAACCGTATTTTTTCAGCAGCCACATGCTGTACTGCTCTTTGCTAGTATCCACAAATTTTGAAATCAGCGGATCAGAATCACGGACATTGTCGTATTTAAATTCCGCTAAGACCATTTTTCCGTATCCAGTCACTAGAGGACAGGAGGAGTAACCTTCATAAGATTCGTGACCAACTTGGTGGGTTTTCATCAATTTGAGGAGATTTTCCACCAAAACTGGGGCTTGCTTACGAATAGCTGCGCCGGTTTTTGCTGTAGGCAAATGGGCGACATCTCCCAAAGAAAAAACATTAGGGAATCGCTTATGCTGAAGGGTATGGATATCTACATCTACCCAACCTTTGCCGGGACCTTCCTGAATTGATATCTCTGAATCTTGAATGAATTGAGGAGCTGCTTGCGGTGGAGCAAGATGGAGCATATCAAAGTGAATTTTGATTTCGGTAGCTCCAGTAAGCTCTTCTCCTATCACGTTTCCTTCCATCACCGTACAATTGCTTTCTCCCGGCTTAGAATACTGAAAGTAGATGTCCTGATTTTCTACGTCGATTCGGACAGGAGCATAGAAAGGCTTGAAGATGATATCTCTATCGTGAATAATTTTATTCAGTGTACGAGCAAAATCCGGTACTCCAAAAATAACCGTTCCCGGAGTTGCAAAAATCACATTGACTTTGTCTCTGATTCCCTCTTTTCTGAAATAGTCTTCTGCCAGATACATGATTTTTTGAGGGGCTCCTCCACATTTGATCGGTGTGGTAGGCTGGGTGAAAACTGCGTTTCCTCCTTTGAAATTCTTTAAAGTTTCCCAAGTATGTTCTGGGTCGGTATAGTTGGAGCAAACGATACCTTTCTCCATTGCTTCAGGAAGTCCTGGCAACAAATCAGGTCTCATGACGAGGCCTGGAGCTACCACTAAATAGTCATAGCCAACATCACCTGAATTTTCTGTTCCTACTTTGTTTGATTTTGGATCTATAGTGGTTGCTTTATCCTTAATCCAGGTAACGCCTTTTGGTATGTAGTCAGCTTCTTCTCGTTCGGTATCTTTAAAATCAAAGGTACCAGCACCTACCAAAGTCCAGGCAGGCTGATAATAATGTTTTTCTGAGGGCTCAATAATCGCAATCTTTAGCGATTTGTCCTTTCTCATAAGTTGTGCTGCCACAGTTATGCCGGCAGTTCCTCCTCCGATAATAACTATTTGATAATGTTCCATGATTGGGTTTTTTGTGGGTTTCTTAAAAGTACTAAAAGGAGTAATCTAATTTCGTGACATTTATCATGTTAAAATCTGATTTCAGCTAAAGTTCTTTCTTTTTACAATTAATTAAGATGAATAACGATGATTTATAGCAGTCAAAATGTGATATCAGTCACAAAAGCAGGTGGGGCTTCCCTGTAGTTTCGTTTTTAAAATCTGGTAAAAAAATATACTTTCACCCATCGGATTTTTATCACATCAATCAAAACATGACCGTAGAAGAATTAAAAAACAGCTTACCTGGGTTTACAGACCCAAAATTACTTGAGAAGCTTATCGAGAAGGGGCAAATCATGCAGCTTGAGCCCGGGAAAGTTTTAATGGAGCCCGGTAAGTTTGTCAAGATGGTTCCTATAGTACTGGAGGGGTCAATTAAAATCATGCGGATGGATGAGGATGGGAAAGAGCTTTTCTTGTACTACTTGGATGCAGGGGAGACTTGTGCACTTTCGCTGACTTGCTGCTCAGCTGCCCGCCCGAGCGAAATCAAGGCAGTTGTTGAGGAACCCACTGTCCTGCTCGGGGTACCGATCAATGTCCATGAACAGTTGACAGATGAATTCAAGCAATGGAAAGACTTTGTTTCTTCTACTTATCAAAGTAGATTTCAGGAGCTCCTCATTGCTTTGGATGCGGTAGCGTTCCGAAGAATGGATGAGCGTCTGATGCGCTACATCGTTACAAAAATGAAGCAGCATAAGACTAATGAACTGCAAACGACTCATCAGGAAATCGCAAATGAATTGGGTACTTCAAGAGAAGTGATCTCAAGGCTGCTCAAGCAATTGGAAAAGAAAAAATGGATTGAACTAGGTAGGAATGTAATTTACATCCGAGATGACTTCGAAGAGTTGATTAGTAAATAAATCAAACCATCACCAAGAGCGGCACTCGAACCTGGTAAGCCATTTCGATAGATTTTCTTTTACCCAAAAGTTGATCCCAGATTGATTTTTGAGTGTGGCACATCGCCAATATGGATTCTGGATTCTTTTCCAAGAATGTTTTGATTCCTGAAATTACATTTTCAGATTCCAATTGGTGTATGGTGGGTGTGTAGCCTATTTCTTTTTCGAAGTAACTCTTCAATCCGTTAAGGGCCATTTCCTTTACAAATGACCTTGACTTCATGATATGGATAATCTGAATTTTTAAGCCCCAAATACTGGCGTAGCTATTCACTTTTTCTATAAACTTTTCCTCATGATCTGCTACTTCCAATGCAAAGCTTAGATTTTTTATCTGTTCGGTGGAAGATTCTTCAGGAACCAGTAATACGGGAATGGTGGTCTCTCGGATCACATTTACAGCTGTGGAACCTACAAGAATTTTTTTAAGGCCTCCCATACCATGTGTGCCCATGATGATCAAGTCTGCGTCCAATTCTTCTGCCAGTCGGGTGACATTGATAGAGGGAGTACCTTCAATAATCTCTGAATGTATTTCAATTGGCCCTATGCTGTATTTATCCACCATTTCCTCCAAAAGCTTCCTAGCGTCAGAATGCATATTATCGAGTGCTAGGGCTGTTTGAGAGGCAAAATCATAGATCATCTCTACCACGTGGCACAATACAATGCTGGTTTTGCTTCCACGATGGAGTCCAAGCGCAAATTCTAAGGCCTTGACTGAGTTGGTGGAAAAATCAATCGGAACAATGATTTTCATAGTATTAAGATTTTTAACGAATATAAAGCCCTTTCGACACAAAAAACATGAAAAAAATCATTCCGAAAGCAGATTTAACTTTAACTTAAAACGAATTCTTTTGAATAGCCTAAATGTTTTAATGTAACTTTTGTTACTGCTTACCCCTGTGGCTGCAGCTTACTTTTGAGGCTTAATTCAAAAATGAAAATCAATGGATATTATAATTATTTTAGGATATGCAGCAGCCATCTTGATCGGTGTTAGTTTAGGACTGATTGGTGGGGGAGGGTCGATATTGACCGTTCCGGTTCTGGTCTATATTCTGCATATCGATCCGGTTTTAGCCACGGCTTATTCCTTATTCGTGGTGGGTACGACCTCTCTTGTAGGGGCTGGAAATTACATGAAAAGCGGATTAGTGGATTATAAGACGGCAGTAGTATTCGCTATTCCTTCATTTATTGCGGTGTTTTTAACCAGAAAATTTTTGGTTCCTTGGCTTCCTGACCCATTATTTTCCATGGGCGGGATTGAAATATCCAAAAGCGTGGGAATCATGGTTTTCTTTGCGCTGATCATGCTTGCGGCTTCTTATTCCATGATCAAAGAAAAGAAAAAAAGTGGTGAGGATGAAAACGGCGAAGTGAAATTCAATATTCCTTTGATCGCTTTGGAAGGATCGATAGTAGGCATGATTACCGGTATAGTCGGAGCAGGGGGAGGATTTTTGATTATCCCTGCTTTAGTTCTTTTGGCAAGATTGCCCATGAAGTTAGCTGTAGGTACTTCATTATTGATTATCGCTGCTAAATCTTTGATAGGGTTTTTGGGAGATATCTCCACGCAAACTATCGACTGGCAAATGCTGTTAATCTTTACCGGATTATCCGTAGTAGGTATATTTATCGGTAGCGCACTTTCTAAAAAGATCAATGATAAAGCATTGAAGAAAGGTTTTGGCTGGTTTGTACTTGTGATGGGTATTTACATCATCGGAAAAGAATTATTGAATCTATAAGAAGGCATGGTGGAGAAGTATTTCAAAATATTCCTTGACGGATATTATGGATATTGGAATTATTTGAAAAGTGAGATTCTGTATCCTTCCTGGCAAAATTACTTTTACTGGTTAGTTGGCCTTTCTCTTTTAGTATGGCTACTGGAAATCGTATTTCCTTGGAGAAAGAATCAGCCGATTATTCGTAAAGACTTCTGGTTGGATGCGTTCTATATGTTCTTCAACTTCTTCCTCTTTTCATTGATCGTATACAATTCGCTCAGCAATGTTTTTGTTGAGGCTTTCAATGACTTCCTTGGCTTGTTTGGAATTACCAACCTGGTAGCTATTGAAGTGAATTCCTGGCCTATTTGGGGGCAATTTCTATTGATGTTTTTGGTAGCGGATTTCATTCAATGGAATACGCATCGACTATTGCATCGAGTGCCTTGGCTTTGGGAG
>LJXT01000030.1 GCA_001314815.1 Algoriphagus marincola HL-49 | reverse complement strand
CTGCACCTGCCAAAAGCCCTGAAACTACCCCTGTAAGTCCGACAAAGCGAAAGACAACCATAAAACCAGCCAAGATGACTAGTAGTCTAAAAATCATGGAAAGAAAATTGGCCAGCAAGTCATCGTCCATCCTGGCTACCAATCGCCTACGAAGGTGTTTTTGAAGAAAAGCAGCTAAAAAGTAAAAGCCCAGAAGAATAGCAAGGGAGATCCCAAGTGTTTGGAGCAAATCCAGCCATTCTGATGCATCCGTTCCAAAAAGTTGAAAGTTTTCCATAATGAAAATTAACAGTATAGCTTCAAAATACAAAAAGCCCCGCGTTTCTGCGAGGCTTCTGTACCAGGAGCGGGAATCGAACCCGCACGGCCAAAAGGCCACAAGATTTTAAGTCTTGCGTGTCTACCTATTCCACCATCCCGGCTTGCTCTATCTTGCAATAGAGAATTGTCATGGTCTTGAAACAAGAAAGCCCTTGAATCAAGGGCTTTTGAGCGAGAGACGAGATTCGAACTCGCGACCCCGACCTTGGCAAGGTCGTGCTCTACCAACTGAGCTACTCTCGCTTTTTGAATGCTAATCCGTTCGATTAGCTGATTGTGGATGCAAAGGTACGCCTACTTACGATTTTTGCAATATTCAAGAGTGGAAATTTTTTTGAAAAATCGAAAAATTCAATCTCCGATTCCTTAAAACTCGTAGGACCCAATAATTTTGAGCATTTCACCGACGTTTTTTGCCCCTAGCTTTCTAAGGATGTTCTTCCGGTGGGTCGCTACAGTATTGACTGAAATATTCAATTTATCGGCGATAAGCTTAGAAGAAAGCCCATCCAAAATAAATTGCACAACCTCCTTTTCCTTATTGCTAAGCTTAATTTTCTTTTTCTCGGGAGCACTTTTTGTCACCAATACTCGGGTGCCATCATCCTGTGTATAAGAATAAGTCCAGTCATAATTATTCACCTTGGGCGGGGTATGAAGCTCAAAGATGATATGAAGATCCATCGCAAAGTTACCAGCCTTATCTATGAAATAAGGCCGAACTTTCGCCATAACCCACTTTATCTCCCTAGTGGTGCGGTGTACCCATCTGGTGGTGTAAGAAAACTCAAAGGTGTGCCTTTCTGCTAAAGACAATTGATGGAATTGGTCAAATACGATCTTCTGGAATTTAAACATCTCTTCCCTGTCTTCCGGATGAAGCATGGTAAAGGATACTTCCATACCTTTCTTACGAAAAATGGATTCAGGATAACCTGTAAGCCTTTCTACTTCCCCCGTGAAAAAAGCAAGATTTAGATTTCGATAATCAAAACAAGCAATAACCAAACCTTCTCGGATCCCAATATTTTTACTCAACGCTTCAAGCTCTTCCATCAACCTTTTTTCATTCGGGTGGGCTTTAAACTCCTGCTCAGCCCAGTTCTGAAAAAATTTGGTATACTGATCCTGTTTCTTAAGGTCTTTTAGAAATACTTTATCCATACTTTTCATATGAATCGGCTTAATTAATGTAATAATAACAATTAAAAATCAATCGAGTTTTTTCTTGACCTCATGGAGTTTGAGTAAAGCTTCTATTGGGGAAATGGAATTAATATCCACTTGGTCCAAGAGTTCCTTTGCTTCCTTGAACTTAGGGTCCATTTCAAAAAGATTGAGTTGATAGTTGTTTTTCGGAACTGATTTAAGATTTTCCTTGCCTTTCTGAAGCGCTTTGTCTTTTTCCAAATGACCCATAATCTCAGAAGCTCGAAGGACAATCGGGTTGGGCATCCCTGCCATTTGAGCGACATGGATACCAAAGCTATGCTCGCTTCCTCCTGGCTTCAATTTCCGCATAAAGATCACTTTATTTCCTACTTCTTTCACCGACACGTTGAAGTTTTTTATTCTTGGAAAGTCTTCGGTTAGTTGATTGAGTTCATGATAATGCGTCGCAAACAATGTCTTTGCCTTAAAAGTCGGATGATCATGCAAGTACTCGACAATAGACCAGGCAATGGATATCCCATCGTAGGTGGAAGTACCCCTTCCAATCTCGTCCATCAAGACCAAACTACGGCCGGAAAGATTATTCAAAATGCTCGCTGTTTCTGTCATTTCTACCATAAAGGTGGACTCACCTTTGGACAGATTATCAGAAGCACCCACCCGGGTAAATACCTTGTCTATGATTCCTATTCGCGCAAAAGAAGCCGGGACAAAACTTCCCATCTGAGCCATCAATACCACCAGTGCTACCTGACGCAGCAGCGCTGATTTACCCGCCATGTTTGGACCGGTAATGATTAATATCTGCTGACTATCGTGGTCGAGGTAAATATCATTTGGAATGTAATCCTCTCCAGGAGGAAGCTGTCGCTCGATCACAGGGTGTCGACCATCTTTGATTTCCAGCGTGTCCGTATCAGCAATTTTTGGTTTGACGTAGCTATTGTTCAAAGCCACCTGTGCAAAAGACAGCAGCGCATCCAACGTGCCGATGACTCGTGCATTCTGCTGTATCTGCGTGACAAACTGAGCAGCTTCTTCCACCAGCAATGTGAAGTACTTCTGCTCCAAAGCGATCATTCGTTCCTCAGCGTTGAGGATTTTTTCTTCGTACTCTTTGAGTTCCGGAGTGATATACCGCTCTGCATTGACTAGAGTCTGCTTTCGGATCCACTCCTGGGGTACTTTGTCCTTGTGGGCATGGGTCACTTCAAGATAATATCCAAAAACCTTATTGAAAGCTATTTTGAGGGATGTAATCCCTGTATTCTGAATTTCCCGCTGTTGGATTTGAACCAGAAAATCCTTTCCCTTTGTCGCTAGACTCCGATATTCATCCAATTCATTATCCACTCCATCCTTGATGACTCCTCCCTGGTGAATGAGCATGGGCGCGTCCTCCTGAAGCTCTTTGTCGATTTTTTCCAAAAGGTAATCGCAAGGGTAAATCTGATCTGCCAATCGTTTGAGCGTGGCATTTTTCTGGGATTTCAAAAGCTCCTTTACAGGTAAGCTCGCTTTGATTGCCCGTTTGATTTGATTCATTTCCCTTGGGTTCGCTCTGCCAACGACCACCTTGGAAATCAATCGCTCCAAGTCACCGATCATTTTGAGTTGACCGATGATCTCTTCAATCAAACTTGGGTTTTGGACAAAAAAATCAACCACATTCTGACGCTCTTCGATGGGAGCCTTTTCTTTCAAAGGCAAAACCATCCACTTTTTCATCATGCGTGAACCCATCGGAGTGACTGTCTGATCCAAAACCTGAATCAAGGGCACCCCTCCCTCATGCTGCGGAAATACCAATTCTAGATTCCGGATAGTAAACTTATCCAACCAGACATATTTTTCCTCCGCAATTCTCGAAATTGCAGAGATGTGTTGGATTTCCTTATGTTCGGTTTCTTCTAGGTAATGCAAAACAGCCCCTGCGGCCACCGTTCCCATTTCAAGCTCTTCGATACCAAAGCCTTTCAGGTTAGCTGTGCCAAAATGATTTTTCAGCTTTTCATAAGCAAAGTCATATTGAAACACCCAGTCTTCGCAGTGAAAGGTGATAAAATCATTTTTGAAAAGATCAGAAGCTTGATTTCTTGCCGTTTTAGAAAAAATAATCTCCGAAGGGGCAAAACTTTGGAGCAGCTTTTCCACATAGGAGCTACTTCCTTCAGCGCACATAAATTCACCGGTAGAAACATCCAAGAAAGCCAGCCCATGCTTTTCCTTTCCAAAATGAATAGAGGCCAAATAATTGTTCTTCCGCGTGTCAAGAACTTGGTCATTGTAAGAAAGACCCGGGGTTACCAGTTCGGTCACCCCTCTTTTCACAATCCCCTTGACGGACTTGGGGTCTTCTAGCTGATCGCAAATGGCGACGCGATTTCCTGCCCGTACCAGCTTTGGGAGGTAATTATCCAAAGAATGATGCGGGAAACCAGCAAGCTCTATGTGAGAAGCCGCCCCATTGGCACGCTTGGTCAGGACGATATCCAGCACCCTGCTAGCTGTAATCGCATCTTCACCAAAGGTTTCATAAAAGTCCCCCACCCGAAAAAGCAGCAAGGCTCCGGGATGCTTTGCTTTGATCGCATTATACTGCTTCATCAAGGGTGTTTCCTTACCATCTTTGGACTTACTCATACCTGCTGGCGAATTCTGTTAAATTTGGGGAATGAAATAAAGTTGAAAATAATCTATAAGCAAGGTAGATCAAAAAAGATGAAGAAATTAAGTATGGAAGAACTCGATCGGCTGTCAGTGGAGGAATACAAAGAAACGAAGAAATCACCAATCTGTCTCGTCTTGGATAATATTCGAAGCCTCAATAATGTGGGTTCGGCATTCCGTACGGGAGATGCTTTTCGAGTGGAGAAAATCTACCTTTGCGGAATCACCGGAAAGCCACCCCATCGGGATATTCAGAAAACAGCCCTCGGAGCTACCGATTCCGTAGAATGGAAATATTGCCTCAATACGCTCCAAGCTATTCATAAACTCAAAGCTGAAGGATATCAGATCTGTGCTTTCGAGCAGGTGGATCAGTCGACTTATTTAAACGAGTTTACACCTGATCAAGCAGGAAAATTTGCCTTGATCTTTGGAAATGAAGTCTTCGGAGTAGAAGACGAAGTACTAAAAGAATGTGATCAAGTACTTGAAATACCCCAACTTGGCACCAAGCACTCCTTGAATATTTCGGTCTCACTTGGAATAGCACTTTGGGATTTGATGGTCAAACTCAGGCAATTCAATCAATGAATCGGTAGCGGATTCCAAAGGTTCCTCTTAAATAATCAAAATCTCCGACCAGAGGAGCCAATTCAAAATGAAAGCCAAAATCCTTTCGAGCAAATGGAAAAGCGTTCAGTCCGATAGGTATCACTAGGCCATCAATGTCACCTACTCTACCTCCAAACCCACCATAAATTTCCACACTCTCTTTTTTCATGAGTAAAAAGTTTGCAACTAATTCTACATCAAAATCAGTCAGAAAATCATTAGTGCCTAATCGAAATTCGGGTACAAATCGCTCCCCAAATTGATTATTGATCCCAATAAAAGGCAAAGATCCGTGATGATAAGAAACTGTAACTTGGGAAAAGGCTAGACTAGAAAAAAGGCTAAAAACGAGAATAAGAAAAGTTTTTTTTCATTGTGTAAAATTAAATTGTGTAGATTATTGGTTTAGGATTTCTTTAATTTTGATATGAGTTTTAATCATGTTTGAGCTCGCTTTAGCTACCACCTTACCGGACTCCTTTCGAATTACGGATTCCCAATGATTTAGGTTTGATCCGGAGCGAACTAATTTGGCAGAAACCTCAACTTTTTCTCCAAGTTTGGCTGAAGACAAAAAATCCACATTCAAGTTGATGCTTGTCATCAGGACTTCGGATTCGGAGACAAAGTTTGCCATCCCGATGACATCATCCATCATCAGGGAAGCGATCCCTCCATGAAGGATTTTGGCGGGATTGCACATGTCAGGCCGGATGGTATAAGATACCTTGACGTAACCCGGTTCGATTTCCAATAATGTACCCGACAACCAATTACCTGCTGCAGAGGGAGTTTGGTCGAGGGTTTTACCAATTTGGGATTTAAAAAACTCAAGTTGTGGTGAGGTCATATTTTAATTTAATTTTCGATAATCCGAAAATAGTCTTCAAAAGTAGATTTGACAGCTTCTTTTTCAGATTCAGAGCTCCAAAGTAGTATTTTTTGATCTTCGTCTAGTAAAAACAGTTTTACCTCCTCATCTAAGAGTTTTTGGAGCTGAGTGACCTGCTCAAGGTGATCAAACTTATTTCCATTTTCAAAATTCAACAGTCTTGTTTGACCGTTTTCCTCAAAAGACAATCGAATGGGCCAATCTATGTTCTTTGGCTCTAGATAGAGATAACTTTCATCTTTCTGACTGTTTAAAATGAGGACCAATATCAAGGTTGCCTCTTCGCTTTCTAGGCCAAATCCATTATGCCGATACAGGACCATTCCCGCATCGCTTCGATTTTCGCGCACATAATTGATTGCTTTCAGGTTGAGAAAATAGAGACGGGAAGCTGAGGTCATCCGAAAGGTTCTATCCTCTCCAGAGTTATTAGCACGATAAGAGTCAAAAAACGAAAAAACCACCACCAATAGTATAGAAGCCAAGCCGAAGATTTTGATGATTTTTAGAAGCTCCGGAGTAAGAATGGGGTCTTTGGATGGCATGGTTTAGATTTCTTGAAGTAGCTTTTGGCGTGTTTCAAGTAATAAAACCCAAGCTGATTGGATATGTTTCTCCGTGACGTCGGTCTGCCCGATAACCCAGCGGATTACATATTTCCCATTTAATTTGGTATGGGAAAAAAACGCCTTCCCGGTTTCATTTACAGTTGCCATCCATTTTTCATTAAACTGATTTTCTGCATTTTGATCAAGGGAAAGCAGTTTTTGTCGAAAACAAATGGTATTGAACTTTACAGGAGCTAAAATTTCCAAGCCATCCGTCTGTTCGATCCACTGCACTGCTTTTTGGGTAAGCTTCAGGTGATGACGCAGCTTTTCTCGAATTCCATGTAGCCCATAACTTCGAATAACAAACCATAGCTTCAGAGCACGAAACCTCCGACCCAGCTGAATTCCCCAATCGCGGTAATTGTTGACTTCCTTGTCCAATTCGGTCTTTAGGTATTCTGGCGTGAGCGAAAAAGTTTGAACGAGGTCCTTGGAATCCTTTAAAAATAAAACCGTACAGTCAAAATTAGTAAACATCCACTTATGAGGGTTGAAAACATAAGAATCCGCGCCTTCATGTCCTTTGATGAGACTTTGAAACTCGGGCAAAAGCATGGCTGTACCGGCAAAAGCCGCGTCAATGTGATGCCAAATGCCAAATTTTTGGGTGATTTCGGTGATTTTACCGATCAGGTCTACCGCTGTGCTGGAAGTTGTGCCCAGGGCAGAGACTACACAAAGAGGGGTTTTTCCAGCATCAATATCCCTTTGGATGGCTGCTTCCAAGGCCTGAGGAATCATCGCATACTCCTCATCTACTTCGACCTTGATGAGGTTTTCTACACCCAGACCTGCAATTCTAATCGCCTTGTCAATAGATGAATGCACGTGGGAGGAAGAATAGATTCGGTAATGTTCTTTACCTGAAAAACCCTTTTTATTGATTTCCCAATTAGACTTTCGCTCTCGAGCAGTCAAAATCGCGCTCAAAGTGGCCGTACTTGCGGTATCGTGAATGACTCCCTTCCATGTTGGATCAATTCCTTTTGCATCCCGAAGCCAATCACAGACGCGCTCCTCGAGCTCTGTAGCGGCGGGAGAAGTGAGCCAAGACATGCATTGTGCACCCAAAGTGGACATAAGCATTTCTGCCAAAATAGAGGGCTCAGAATTATTTGCGGGGAAATATCCAAAAAAAGCCGGATGCTGCCAATGAGTCATGCCAGGCAAAATGATTTCCTGAAAATCCTGAAAAATCTTTTCAAATGCTTCTCCCTGTTCAGGGGCTGTTGAAGGCAATTGATCATAAATTTCTCTGGGCTTGACCGAAGGAGTCACCGGATATTTTTCCTTTTCTTCCAGATAGTCGGCCATCCAATCCACCAATTGATGGGCATATTTTCTAAATTCTTTTTTATCCATTTTCAATCTATCTCACGTATGAGCCCGAATTGATGTCTATTGACGTACCTGTCGCATGATCTGCAAGACCTGAGCAAAGCAAAGTCACCATCGGCGCCATATCTTCCGGCCTAGCGAGTTCTTTAAGCGCAATGTCTCTTAGAGCAAAGTCTTCTCCATAGACTGATAAAATCTCATTAGCCATGTCTGTTTTGGTGAAGCCCGGAGCTATCAAGAAGGCCTTGATGCCCTGCTTACCATAATGCCTCGCGATGGATCGCATCAAACTGACCAAAGCCCCTTTGGAAGCTGCATAAGCCAGGTAATCCGTGGTATCGCCCCGAAAAGCCGCCCGGGATGAAATCATCACGATTCGACCATTTTGCTGACTTTTTGCCTGATCGATAAATTCCTTACACAAAATGCCTACTGCAGTGGCGTTGACTGCCATGGTTTTTTCCCAAACTTTCAGCCATTCATCCGTCTCCAAAGAATCGGGTGCCGAAGGGGATATCCCAGCATTATTGACCAGAGCGGAAATTGGGCCATATTTTTCTACCAATTTGGAAATAAAACCCATTACCTGATTGGTATCTGCTAAATCACAAGGCTCCAAATGAGAAGAGTTTTTCAATTCAGCCTGTAAACTTTCTGCTTCTTTTCTATTGGAATTAAAATGAATAATCACTTCTGCACCTGAGTCAGAAAGTTGTTTTGCGATAGCACGACCTATACCGCGCGAAGCTCCAGTGACAAGGATTCTTTGATTTTCAAGGGAAACGTACATAATTTTTAAATTTTACCAGTTTTCTCGAAGGGCCAAATGCTGAATTTGAGCTAAATGATGCAATCCATGCCAAGCATAAAGATGAGTAGCTTCCAATAGAAGAACCTTTTTTTGGGATTCGGGATGGAAATAGCAGCGATCAAAATCCTCAGCACTCATGCTTTCAAGCAAAACAGCCCATTTAAAATGGATTTGTTTGAGCAAAATGATGGATGATTCAATATCAAGATAGCTATCTGCCAAATTTGCCCATGACGCTTCCAAATATGGTTTGATGGTAGGTGTGTCCTCTGTCAAAGTGAGTTTAAAGCGGATAAAAGCATTCATATGGCTGTCAGCCAAATGGTGCACCACTTGCCTCACGGACCATCCGCCCGGTCGGTAAGGGCTATCCAACTGGAGCTTTGAAAGTTTGGCAGTCGCAGCTTCAATCAATTCTGGGAATTGGGTGATTTCTGAAATAGCCGTTTCCAAATCCGGCTTTTTAGGAATAGAAAACCTGCCAATGGGATATTTGAGTGATTCGATGTCTATCATTTTTCAGTACCCTCCGCCTGCAGCGATGGTAGCCAAATCTACTGTTTTTGCTCCATTCTCCCACAAAATAGTTGCAGAAGCGGCAAGTGTGGCGCCTGTGGTAATCACGTCATCTACCAAAAGGAGGTTTTTGCCTAGTATCTGAGCGGTATTTTTTATCTCAAATACTCCAGAAACATTCTCGATTCGTTCTATTCTCGACTTATTGGTTTGCGTTTCTGTCCATTTGCGTCTTTCCAGACAATTTTCAACAGAAATATCCAAAACTTCCGCGATTCCTTTCGCAAACTCTTCACTTTGATTATATCCTCTCCGCTTGAGTTTCTGAGGATGCAAGGGAACAGGCACGATTGCATCCCAAGAAGCGGCGAAGTCGGTTTCAATCAAAATTTTACCAAAAAGATTTCCCAAAACCCAGCCCAATTCTGGCTTATTTCGGTATTTGAGCGTATGTAGAAGCTTTTGGCTCATGCCCTTTCGGGAAAACTTCAGGAAAGAGATACAACGCGAGACGGGACAAAGACCTTGAAGTTTTTGTGTTAAGTCATTATCTGTCGGTCGAAGGTGGTAACTTGAAATAGGTAGTTTGTTTTTACAAATACCACAAAGACTCAATTCCCAATCAAAAAGGTTCCTTCCGCAAGACACACAATTTTGCGGAAAAATCAGATCCAAAAAATCTTTGAAGAAGAATAAACGCTTTGGATTAAAAGGCTGTTGTTCATGGGTCATACAGATATCTGTATATTTGCAGATTATTCAACACTAATGCATTAATTTAATGGGTTTATTGGAAGAATTCAACGATTACCGCGCTAAAATGAACGAGCGGATTCTCGCTGAGGACAACAAGGTGATCAAAAGGTTCTTCAACCTCGACACCAATGCTTATGCTGCCGGAGCTTTAGATATCAAAAGCAAAGAAATGATTGGATTGGCTTGCTCCATGGTGATGCGATGCGACGACTGCGTCAAGTATCATTTGGGATCTTGCTTTGAGTCCGGAGTCACGAGAAAAGAAGTATTTGAGGTCTTTTCTATTGCTGTTTTGATCGGTGGATCAATCGTCATTCCGCATTTAAGAAGAGCCGTAGAGTATTGGGAAACACTTGAAAATCAATAATTTAAAATGTTTAAAAGAGATCTTGATTTAGAAAGAAAGTGGGGAAAGTTGCTTCTGGAACTGGAAGAAACAATCGGCAAAAAACCCAAGGATCTCAATGGAGTCTTGTTTTTAATTGGGGTGCAGGAACTCGGTAAAGGCTCCAAGCATTTCTCTAAAGAAGAAAAGCAGGACTTGATGCACATTGCTATCTGTAAAGTGCTGAGCTATGCCGGTTATTACGAACTTGAATATGTAGACCAAGATGGTTGGCCTCACTGGAATTTAAAACAAGAATTACCCCACTTCGACTTGTTAGAGCAGGAGAAGTTGTTGAAAATCCAAGTATTAGAATACTTTGAAAAAGAATACGAACTGCAAATAGATTAAGATGAAAATTCTCTCCTATAATGTCAATGGAATCCGAGCAGCCATGAACAAAGGCTTTGCTGATTGGCTTGCAAAAGAAAATCCGGATATCATTGGTATACAGGAACTTAAAGCCCATGAAAACCAAGTAGAAACGCAGGTTTTCAAAGACTTAGGCTATAATTTGTATTGGTTTCCAGCTGAGAAAAAAGGCTATTCTGGTGTGGCTATATTTTCCAAATCCACTCCAAAAAATGTAAAGTATGGAATGGGTCTGGAAAAGTACGATCAAGAAGGCAGAATAATACAGGCAGATTTTGAGGACTTCTCATTTCTGTCTGCCTACTTTCCATCTGGTACCACCGGTGATATTCGTCAGGACTTCAAATACGAATTCCTGGACGATATCTTAGGCTACATTCAAGACTTAAGAGAAGGGAATCCAAATTTGATCTTGAGTGGTGATTATAACATTTGCCATAAGCCTATAGATATTCACAACCCTGTTTCTAATAAAAACTCAAGTGGATTCCTTCCAGAAGAAAGAGCTTGGATGGATAAATTCACTGAATCAGGATTTATCGATACATTCCGTCACTTCAATCAGGACCCACATCAATATTCGTGGTGGAGCTATCGAGCAAATGCCAGAAACAAAAACTTAGGATGGCGAATAGATTATCATATGGCAACTCAAGCCATGGAAAGTCGTTTGAAAAGTGCTAATATTCTACAAGATGTGATCCACTCAGATCATTGTCCTATCGCTTTGGAAATAAAGGAATTATAAAATTATTTGTTGCTATAGTCAAAATTTTATCATGAACTCCATAAAAATTTCAATACCCTCATTAATCGATAATATCAAGATAATTGAAAGCTTCATCGACAATGCAAGGGAAAAGTTTGATATCAATGATGACATCTATGGCAACATCATGATTTCTGTAACAGAATGTATCAGCAACGCCATTCTACACGGAAATCAAAGTGATAAGGAAAAACTGGTTCATTTAGAATTAATGGCAGAGGATGACAAATTAAGTTTTGTCATCGAGGATGAAGGAAATGGGTTTGAAATTGATAATCTTCCGGATCCAACTGCCCCTGAAAATATTGAAAAACCAGGTGGTAGAGGAATCTTCTTAATCAAGCATCTAAGCGATGAAGTAAAATTTGAAAACCAAGGAAAGAAAACCATTCTTTCTTTTTACATGGATTGAAATGGCGATTCATTTCTTTACTGAAGACACAAGCTTCAATTTACCTCAAAAAAGAGTACGCAAAAGTTGGCTTAATTCACTTGCCGCTTCAGAGGGATTTCAAATCGTAGAACTCAATTACATCTTCTGCTCAGATGAATACCTTCATAAAATCAATTTAGAATATCTAGACCATGACACCTTTACCGACATCATTACATTTGACAATTCGGAAGAGGAGCACATCATTGAAGGGGATATTTTCATTAGCATAGACAGAGTTAAAGAAAACGCGCAGACTCATACAACAGAACTAAGACAAGAACTTAGCCGAGTCATTGCCCACGGGTTATTTCATTTGATGGGTTATAAAGACAAGGAAAAAGAAGATATAAGAACAATGCGGGACAAAGAGTCAGTAGGAATAAATTTATTCGAAGAATTAATTGTTCCACGTGAAACTGGAGAATAACCTTTCCATGTTCCACGTGAAACAGTAAATAAGATACACAAATGTTCGATCAATATGATGTCATTGTAGTAGGGGCCGGTCACGCCGGTTGTGAAGCAGCACATGCAGCAGCGAAGATGGGTTCCAAGGTGCTTTTATGTACCATGAATATGAACACCATTGCTCAAATGTCTTGTAATCCTGCAATGGGTGGAGTAGCAAAAGGACAGATAGTCCGGGAAATTGATGCGCTAGGAGGTATGTCTGGTATAATTTCAGACAAATCCATGATTCAGTTTCGAATGCTTAACCGATCCAAAGGCCCGGCGATGTGGTCACCTAGATCCCAAAATGATAGGATGCGTTTTGCAGAGGAGTGGAGATTAGCCTTAGAAAGAAACCCAAATGTAGATTTCTGGCAGGAAATGGTAACCGGTATTGTGGTGAAAGGTGGACGAGTTGTTGGCGTACGAACCGGTATGGGCATAGAAATAGCAGGCAAATCTGTCGTTCTTACAAATGGAACATTCCTGAATGGAATCATACATATAGGCGAAAAGCAATTTGGAGGAGGAAGAACAGGCGAATCAGCATCAAAAGGAATCACCGAGCAATTGGTTGAATTGGGATTTGAATCTGGAAGAATGAAGACAGGAACACCACCTAGAGTGGATGGTCGAAGTCTGGACTACTCTAAAATGGAGGTCCAATATGGAGATGAAAACCCTGAAAAATTCAGCTATTCCGATGAAACAAGCCCTCTGAAAGAGCAAAGAACTTGTTGGATTACATATACAAATAAAGATGTTCATGAGACTTTAGAGACCGGTTTTGATCGTTCACCCATGTTTAATGGACGAATTCAAGGCCTTGGACCAAGGTATTGCCCGTCCATTGAGGATAAAATCAATCGATTTGCAGAGCGCGAAAGACATCAAATTTTCGTAGAACCTGAAGGTTGGAATACTGTTGAAATCTATGTGAATGGCTTTTCAACCTCATTACCTGAGGACGTTCAGTATAAAGCCATGAGACAGATTCCTGGATTTGAAAATGCGAAGATGTTTAGGCCAGGGTATGCCATTGAATATGACTTTTTTCCTCCCACACAATTGAGTTTAACCCTTGAGACAAAGCTGGTAGAGAATCTATTCTTTGCCGGTCAGATAAACGGCACCACGGGATATGAAGAAGCTGGATCACAAGGATTAATAGCTGGAATTAATGCTAGCTTGAAAGTTCAAGAGAAAGACCCTTTTGTCCTTCAAAGATCAGAAGCATACATCGGAGTACTAATCGATGATTTGATCAATAAAGGTACAGAGGAACCTTACCGAATGTTTACTTCCAGAGCTGAGTTCCGATTACTTCTAAGACAAGATAATGCAGACATTAGACTTACGGAGAGAGGATATCAGATTGGACTGGCAGAACAATCACGCTTCGATAAGGTACAGAGCAAAAAAGAAGAAACTGCTAGGTTGATAAACGATCTAAAACAGAAAAAGCTGGAACCTGCTATTTCCAATGAAATTCTTGAAGAAATAGGAACGGCTACAATTCGAGAGAAGATTTCAATAGAAAAACTTTTGAAAAGGCCACAGATAGGCGTAAATGAATTAAAATTGCTGGATAAGGACTTAGAAAGTTATCTTTCAGGTTTCACCCAGGATGTACTGGAGCAAGCAGAGATCCAGATCAAGTACGATAGCTACATCGAAAAAGAACGGCAAATGGTTGAGAAGCTATTAAATATGGAAGATTTCAAAATACCTCAAAAATTCGATTATCTGCAGGTTCCTGCTTTATCCGCAGAAGGTAGACAGAAGCTTAATAAAATTAGGCCAATTACCTTAGGACAAGCTTCAAGAATTAGCGGAGTATCACCTGCAGACCTTTCTATTCTTACTGTATACTTAGGAAGATAAAATGCTAAAGAGACTAAATAAATGCCCACTCTGCAAAAGTGGGCATTTTCTTAATTACCAAACCATAAAAGATTTTGCGGTAAGTCAGGAAGATTTTATCCTCTGTCACTGCCAGGAATGCAACCTTATATTTACAAATCCAAGACCAGGGAAAAATTCAGTAGCTAAATACTACGAGTTCGATGAGTACTATTCCCATTCAGATGATTCAAACTCTTTAATCTCAAAAATTTACAATCAGGTACGCCAAATAAATATCAAGAAAAAATATAAGCTAATCAGCTCTCTTGGTACAAATGAAAGTATACTCGACATAGGATGTGGTACCGGGGAACTCCTTAAGTTTTTTCAGAGTAAATATTGGAAGGTATCAGGAATAGAACCAAGTAAAACTGCTAGAAAGCTAGCTGAAGAGAAATTAAAGGTTCAAATAGACGAAAAGCTAGAAAATATACCCTCAACGGAAAAGTTTGATATCATCACATTATTTCATGTCTTAGAACACGTTCACGGACTAAGAAAAGCTGTAAAAAATGTTATAAATCTCTTAAAATCAGATGGTTATATATTAATAGCACTGCCTAATCACCAATCTCCAGATGCATTGAAATACGAAGAATATTGGGCAGGTTGGGATGTACCAAGACATCTTTATCATTTTGATACAAAAAGCTTTGATAATTTGGCGAACAAGTTTAATCTAGAAATAGTCGAGAGATATCCCATGACTTTCGACAGCTATTATGTCTCCTTGTTATCTGAAAAATATTTAAATCCTGAGAATCAAAACTTAACCTCTTTGGCAAAGTCTTTTATTTCAGGATTGAATTCAAATTTGAAAGCAAAGGAATCAGGAAATTACTCTAGCATTCTCTACATACTTAAAAAGAAGTGAAAAAATTAAGAATTGTCATGCTTTTTTTAGCTGCCATCAGTCTCAGCAGGTGTGCGAAACAGTCTTCTCCACAAGGAGGACCAAGAGATAAAGAACCACCCAAACTACTTCAATCTTATCCTGAAAGTCAAGAACTAAACACGAGACCTGAGGAAATTGTATTACAATTTGATGAATATATCAAGCTGGACAATCCTTCTAAAAACATCATCATAACTCCAAGACTCCAAAAAGATGAAATCGTAACTACAGCTCTCAAAGATCGAGTTGTAATCAAGTTAAATCAAGAATTAGAAGATAGCACCACTTACGTATTCAATTTCCAAAATTCAATTCAAGATTTATCAGAAGGTAACCCAGCTGAAAATCTAAAGATTGTGTTTTCTACAGGTCCATTTATTGACAGCCTAACCGTTTCCGGTTCTGTAAACCATTATTGGCCAAAGAGACAGTTTGATTACCGGGATGTAATCATCGGTTTATATTTAGAAAATGATACAACAGATTTATTTACAGCCGCTCCATATTACTTAACAAGAGCGGATAGTCTAGGGAATTTTGTCATTGAAAATATTAGAGCTAATAGGTACAGAGCTTACGCTTGGCACGACGCTAACAACACCACTAAAGCTGAATCCAAATCAGAAGCATACGATTTTTTACAGGATACCATTACAATAGACTCCAATCTCGATAACCTTCAATTCAATTTATCACAAGCAGATCTAAGTGAATTACGATTATCAAGATCAAGCTTCACCAATGGCAGCTATGATATTATTCTCAATAAATCGACGGTTGAGGATAACATTGAAGTCGAAGCACTAGGGGAATCTATATTCTATTCAAAGGAAGAAAGCACCTTAAAACTTTTCTCTTCAGAGGAAATAGCAGACAGTATTCAGGTTAATCTCTTATTGAAAGATTCTGTAGGAAGTAAAATTGATACGGCTATTTGGGCAAAATTTCCCAAAAATGAGCGAAAACCAGATGAATTAACAATATCAGCCAATTCAGGATTAAATTTCACAGATACACTAAAGGCCATTCTAAAATTCAACAAACCTATCAAAGAGATTAATACAGACTCTTTATTTATACCCGTCGATTCCACGAATCAAATACAGATAGATAGGCAGATGTTCTTCTTCACAGATAGTTTAAAAAGAACCGAATTAGCCATTAACATACCAGTATTGGATAGCTTACCTATTCAGATATTCACCATCACTGCAATGGACTCCACCTTTCTAGATATCACAGGCACCTACAATGGAGAGGCATTAAGAGCTAATTACAGGCAGATCAAACCAGAGACTTTAGCAGATGTATTGTCAGGAAGAATTGAAGGGAGTAATGGCCCATTTATACTCCAATTGCTAGATTCTAAGGGAGAAAAAATACGTGAGAAAATAATTGAAGACGGAAATGAATTCACTCTTCAAAATCTACTGCCAGGAAACTATCAATTAAGAGTAATCGAGGATAGCAATAGGAATAAGCGATGGGATCCTGCTAATTTTTATGAAAATAGATTAGCCGAAAGAGTCTTTTATTTCAGGGATGATACAGGAAAAATAGGAGAAGTGATTCTCAAAAGCGGATGGACTAATGAGGGAATAATTATAAAAGCTAGCAAACCAACCGGATACTAGGGGGAGAAAACGCTGTGGATAAGTGGCAAAATACAAGTGGAAAACAAGCTCCCATTAACTGGAAAAAAACTACTTATCCATACAAGCACTCACGAAAAAAGATTGGATCCCAAAATCGGTGCAAAACTGCTCATCTTTCCACTTTAAGAAATCATCTTGTCAACAGCAGGATTAATAACATCCTTTCAACATCCAACTATCAACAAGTACAAACAAAAGATAACAAATAACTGATTTTTAAATATTTACATGTTAACAAAATGGGGAAAAGATATTTATAAATTCAGAAAAAATAGGAAAACAAGTGGAAAAATCAGTAATCAGTAATTATCCACTTATTAACACTCTTAATAACCTTAATAAGAAATTTTTTAAATCTTTTTCTTTTTTACAATTAGTATAAGAAGCGGTGGAAAAACCTCTTCAGATGGAATATTTTTTTGCCTATATTGGTTCAGACAAAACAATAACCCAATGGACCAAAAACGCTTATTCGATCTCATTCCCTATCAGATTTCCAAATACAATAAAGAGGTAGCTCTTTCCCGAAAACAGGATGGTCAATGGATTACTTATTCCTCCAGAGACTTAAAGTCCATAGTAGATAGCCTGAGTTTGGGATTTCTTGCCAAGGGAATCAAGTCTGAGGATAAGGTTGCCATCATTTCAGATAATAGACCCGAGTGGAATTTTATTGATTTGGCGCTACAGCAAATAGGTGCAATCTCCGTCCCCATGTATCCGACTATTTCTAGCGAAGATTACGCTTATATTTTCGGGCATGCATCAGTCAAAATGATTTTTGCTGGGGACCAGACCATTTTCGAAAAGGCCAAAGAAGCAGCGAAGGGCCAAGATATTTTTACCTTCGACAAGCTGAATGGAGCTGCTCATTGGGAGGAAGTGATGAAACTGGGAGAAGATGGTGATTTGGCGCAACTGGAGGCAGAAAAGGATAAAATCAAATCAGAGGATCTATTCACCATTATCTATACCTCAGGTACCACAGGCAGGCCAAAAGGTGTCATGCTCACTCATCAAAATGTACTCTCAAATGTACTCTCAGTTTCTCATATCATGAGCCCCGTTCCAGGAGAAGGTAAGGTACTTAGTTTTTTGCCCCTTTGCCATATTTTTGAACGAACGGCTTCTTTCTGCTTTATGTATATGGGTTTTTCGATTTACTATGCCGAGAATTTGGAGAAAATAGGGGATAACCTAAAAGAGATACAGCCACATCTATTCAATACTGTTCCAAGATTATTGGAAAAAGTCTATGATAAAATCGTCGCTAAAGGTTACGAGCTGACAGGAATAAAAAAACAGCTGTTTTTCTGGGCACTTAATCTTGGACTTAAATATGATCCGGCAAAAGACATGGGTGGCTGGTATAATACCCAATTAAAAATCGCCAATAAGCTGATTTTCTCGAAATGGAGAGAAGCGCTTGGTGGGAATATTATGCAAATTAATTCCGGAGCATCTGCTCTACAACCTAGATTAGCTCGAGTATTCTGGGCCGCGGGAATAAAAGTTTGTGAAGGATATGGTTTGACAGAGACTTCACCGGTCGTTACGGCCACTCTGACAGAAGCTGAGAAGGTACGAATAGGTTGGGTCGGGAAAATTGTGAAAGATGTGGAAGTAAAAATCGCTCAGGATGGAGAAATCTTGGTTAAGGGACCAAATGTCATGCAAGGATACTATCGCGAGCCTGAGATGACCGCAGATGTCCTAAAAGACGGCTGGTTTCATACCGGCGACATCGGTGAACTTGACGGAGATTTCTTACGGATTACCGACCGAAAGAAGGAGATGTTCAAAACATCAGGTGGAAAATATATTGCTCCTCAACCGATGGAAAATAAATTTAAAGAGTCTACTCTAATCGAGCAGTTGATAGTAGTCGGTGATGGCCAAAAATTCCCTGCAGCTTTGATCGTCCCTAGTTATGACGGACTCCGGGAATACTGCAAGCATAAAGAAATCCCGTACACGACTGATGAAGAAATGATTGCCCGACAGGATATCATTGAAAAGTATCAGCGTGAGGTCGATAGTTTCAATAAATATTATGGTAAATGGGAGCAAATCAAAAAATTCAAACTGCTCTCGCAGCCCTGGGGCGTGAATAGTGGGGAACTAACGCCAACCATGAAATTGAAGCGAAAAGTCATCCATGAAAAATTCCAAAAGGAGATCGCGGAAATATATGCTTAGTAAAAGCATTTGATTCAAATCAAAAATTCAATTCTTCATCAAAATTTAACCTTAGGCTTCATCTCAGAATTAAATTCTGAAATTGAAGCCTTTTTTATAGAATATTTTGTATAATACTTTAATAATGAATTTTTAATTAATAATATTTTACTAATACCCCATTTATCAATTAAAAATTTGTGATGCATGCATAACTTTTTTATCAAAATAGTATGCATGCATACAAAATATTTCTAAATTGAGCTTCTCTAAATTCAGGCGAAAACTTGTAAATGAAGCGAGAAGAAACAGTAGACTATCACATCAAGAGTGCTTGGCACGCCATATCAAGAATGTACAATCAGCAGGCAGCTGCCGAGGGATTCACCACGGCTATAGGATTTGTGCTGATCAACATTAATTCCAAGGAAGGAACTCCTGCTACCAAGATAGCTCCCATGATAGGATTGGAGACCAGAAGTCTCACCCGAATGCTTAAAACCATGGAGGAGAAGGGATTGATTTTTAAGAAGCAGGACCCTTCTGATAAGCGTTCCGTTCGGATTTTTCTTACAGAAGAAGGAAGAAGAAAAAAGGAAATTTCGGTACAGACGATCAAAGAATTTAATGAACAGGTGCGGGAGGTAATTCCCGAGGAGGATTTGCAAAACTTTTTTCAGGTTTTTGAAAAGCTCCAACTTGTCATTGATCAATTCAGTGGATCGGCTGTCAATAAACCCATATTTGAATTATAAACCTCAGACTACCAAAAACCCAAAAAAATGAACAAAACCATTAAAAAAGTTGCCGTTTTAGGTTCCGGAGTGATGGGTTCCAGGATAGCATGCCATTTCGCCAATATTGGCGTTGAAGTGCTTTTGTTGGATATCGTACCATTTGAACTCACAGAAGAGGAACAGAAAAAAGGGCTAACGAAAGAGCATCCGGCAGTTCGTAACCGAATTGTGAATACAGCTCTTCAAAGTACCATGAAATCCAAGCCTTCGCCTATTTATGAAAAGAGCTTGGTAAGCAGGATTTCTACAGGAAACTTTGATGATGATCTTCCTAAAATCAAAGATGTAGATTGGATAATCGAAGTAGTGGTAGAGCGATTGGATATCAAGCAGCAATTGTTTGAAAAGGTCGAAAAGTATCGAAAGCCAGGCACCTTGATTACGTCCAACACTTCAGGGATTCCTATGCATATGATGTGTGAAGGAAGATCAGAAGATTTCCAAGTAAACTTTGCAGGTACACACTTTTTTAACCCACCTCGATACCTGAAGCTTCTTGAGATCATTCCTGGTCCTAAGACCAAACCCGAAATCATTGATTTTCTGATGGATTATGGAGATCGCTTCTTGGGTAAAGAAACGGTTCTTTGTAAGGATACTCCAGCATTTATTGCCAATCGTGTCGGTGTATATGCAATCATTTCAGGCATGCATGCTATCGAAAAAATGGGATTGGGTGTATCTGAAGTTGATAAACTGACCGGCACCGTCATTGGAAGAGCAAAATCTGCCACCTTCCGAACCATGGATGTGGTTGGTCTGGATACCACAGTCAATGTTGCCAACAATCTTTATAAGGCTTTACCTCAAGATGAATCCCGTGAGAAATTCAAACTGCCAAAAATTGTTGAGGTTCTTTATGAAAACAAATGGTTTGGTGATAAAACCGGGCAAGGCTATTTCAAAATGATCCGTCACAAAGACGGTAGAAAAGAGCTCAAAGAACTTGATTTCAACACTTTTGAATACAAAGATGTAGAAAAGCCAAAATTCAAAGCACTTGAAGCATCCAAAGAGATAGATGATCTCAAGAAGCGAATCAAGTTCTTGGTCAACTTTGATGACAAGGCCGGAGAATTTTATCGGGTTTCTTTTTATGACCTATTCAAATATGTATCACACCGTATTCCGGAAATCGCCGATGAATTGTATCGCATCGATCAGGCCGTTTGCGCAGGTTTCGGTTGGGAGCTAGGGCCATTTGAGACCTGGGATATTTTAGGAGTAAAAGAGACAGTAGAAAAAATGGAAGCGGCAGGTGAAAAAGCTGCAGCTTGGGTTCATGAAATGCTCGAAGCAGGTCATGAGTCATTCTATAAAGTAGAGGGAGGCAAAAAGAAATATTACGATATCCCATCCAAGTCCTATGTAGAAATCCCGGGAATGGATGATTTCATCATTCTAGATACACTGAAAGCAGCAGACAAGAAAGTCTGGGGCAATGCGGGAGCGTCTATTTACGATATGGGAGATGATGTCATTGGATTGGAATTCCATACCAAGATGAATTCCATGGGAGCTGAAGTTATCGAAGGCATCAATACCGCTATTTCAATGGCCGAAAAATCCTACAAAGGTCTCGTCATAGGTAATGAAGGAGCCAATTTCTCTGCCGGTGCTAATTTGGCTATGCTATTCATGTTTGCCGGAGATCAAGATTACGATGAGATTAACCTGATGATTGCACAGTTCCAGAAAACGATGATGCGAGCTAGATATTCATCAGTTCCTGTAGTCGTTGCTCCGCATAATATGGCACTGGGAGGCGGTTGTGAACTGTCCTTACATGCAGATCATATTCAAGCACATGCAGAGTTGTATATGGGTCTTGTGGAAGTTGGTGTTGGACTTATCCCAGCCGGCGGCGGTACCAAGGAAATGACCCGTCGATTTGCCAATGGTGTAGTAGCTGGAGATGTAGAGCTTAATCAGCTACAGGAATATTTCATGAATATCGCGATGGCCAAGGTTTCGACTTCTGCCGAAGAGGCAAGAGGCCTAGGATATTTGCGTCCTCAAGATGGAATCACCTTAAATCGAAAGCGACAGTTAGCTGAGGCAAAAGAGAAGGTTTTGGCGCTTTCTGGCGCAGGATATACCCAACCGCTCGAGCAGTCGAACATCAAGGTCTTGGGAAAAACTTCCCTAGCGCTATTTGAAGCGGGAATCACAGGAATGATTTACGGAAAATATATTTCTGAGCACGATGCAAAAATCGCCAGAAAGCTAGCCTGGGTCATGTCTGGTGGAGATTTGTCCTCTCCAACAGAGGTTTCTGAGCAATACTTATTGGATTTGGAGCGTGAGGCATTCTTAAGTCTAACAGCCGAACCGAAGACGCTGGAAAGGATACACAGTATTCTATTTAAGGGAAAACCACTTAGAAATTAGTAAATAGAAGTTAGAAACAAGACCATTAGAACAACCCGATTATGAGACCAAAACATAATTTTAAGAATCTTATAGTTTGGAAAAAGGCAGTTGATCTTGCAGTTCATATTTATGAATTGACGCAAATATTTCCTAGTGAAGAGAAATATGGAATCACCTCTCAAATGAGAAGATCAAGTGTTTCCATCCCTTCCAATATTGCTGAAGGAACTGCAAGAAACTCTTCTAAGTCTTTTTCAAATTCACTTGATATAAGCCTTGGAGAGAGTTTTGAACTCGAAACACAGGCCATTATTTCAAATCGAGTTGGCTTACTAGAGGACGAAACTTTTGAAAACCTTACCAATCAAATTTCAGAAGTGCAAAAACTAATTATCGGATTCAGAAATTCAGTTGAAAGCAACCCCTATTAGTAGTTGTCTTGATTCTGGTTTCTAACTTCTTGACTCTTCAATATCAATAAACCAAAAAATAAAATTACACGATGGATGCATATATAATTAATGGATATAGATCGGCGGTAGGGAAGGCCAAAAAAGGTGGTTTTCGTTTTTACCGTCCAGATGACTTGGCTGCTGACGTCATCAAACACCTGGTAGCAAATACACCAGGTCTGGAAGCCAAAATGGTCGATGATCTTATCGTCGGAAATGCGATACCGGAAGCTGAACAAGGAATGCAAATGGGTAGAATGATTTCCCTTTTGGCCTTGGGAATAGATAATCCAGGTTTTGTCATGAATCGATACTGTGGATCAGGCCTCGAAGCTATCGCATTGGCTGTAGGAAAAATCAAAGCTGGAATGGCCGATTGTATCATCGCAGGAGGTACAGAGTCTATGTCATTGGTTCCTATGATGGGATACAAAACAGCGCTCAACTGGAAAATTGCTTCTGAGACACCTTCCTATTACCTAAGTATGGGATTGACAGCAGAAGAATTGGCTAAAGACTATGATATCACTCGAGAAGCCGCTGATGCTTTTTCGGTAAGATCCCATGAGCGTGCTTTAGCAGCTATCCAAGAAGGCAGATTCAAAGATGAAATTGTTCCTGTCGAAGTGGAAGAGACTTACTTGGATGAAAAAGGAAAGCGCAAAACCAGGAAATATGTAGTAGATACGGATGAAGGTCCACGTGCTGGAACAAGCATGGAAGTGCTTTCCAATCTGAAGCCTGCCTTTAAAAATGGAGGTCAGGTAACTGCCGGAAACTCATCTCAGACTTCAGATGGGGCGGCTTTTGTGGTTGTCATGTCTGAGCGATTGATGAAATCGCTTAATCTGGATCCGATGGCCCGAATGATGTCCTATTCTGTGGCAGGTGTAGATCCTCGAATAATGGGTATAGGTCCGAAGGAGGCTGTTCCGAAAGCATTGAAGCAAGCCGGACTTTCTCTAAATGACATTGACTTGATCGAATTGAATGAAGCCTTTGCTGCCCAGGCTTTGGCTGTGGTGAAAGCACTCGAATTGAACGAGGATATTTTGAACGTAAATGGAGGAGCAGTAGCACTGGGTCACCCACTAGGATGCACAGGAGCGAAGCTTTCGGTACAGCTTTTCAACGAACTCCGAAGAAGGAATAAAAAGCACGGGATGGTTACCGCCTGTGTTGGAGGAGGACAGGGAGTAGCTGGGATATTTGAACTGCTTAAATAACATTTATAGAACCGAGAAAAAAGACACTAGAGATGAGACCTTTTGACTCAATAATTAAGCTTTAAGCTAGTCTTCTCATGGTCTGATTTCTAATCTCTAAAACTTTAAAATATGACTACTATTTCAAAATCAATTCAAGGAGGAGAGTTCCTCATCCGGGAGACAGAGGCACAGGATGTCTTTATTCCCGAGCAGTTTAGCGAAGAGCAAAAAATGATGGCTCAGGCCTGTCAGGATTTTATCGATACGGAAATCACACCCAATATCGAAGAGATTGACAGTATGAAAAACCCAGATCTCGTTCCATCTATTTTCAAGAAAGCTGGCGAATTGGGCCTTTTGGGTGTATCTGTTCCAGAGCAATATGGCGGTTTGGGAATGAGTTTCAACACTTCCATGCTGATCGCAGATATCATTGGTGCAGCAGGCTCTTTCTCCACCACCTATGGAGCCCATACAGGGATCGGAACACTGCCGATTCTTTACTACGGAAACGAGGAGCAAAAGCAGAAATACCTTCCTAAGTTGGCTACAGGAGAATGGGCTGCATGCTATTGCCTGACTGAGCCGGATGCAGGTTCTGATGCCAATAGTGGAAAGACAAAAGCTACACTTTCCGAAGATGGGAAGCACTATCTCATCAATGGACAGAAGATGTGGATTTCCAATGCCGGATTTGCAGATATTTTTATCGTTTTTGCCAAAATCGAAGATGATAAAAACCTGACAGCATTCATCGTAGAAAAGACCTTTGGTGGAATCACCATGAACGAGGAAGAAAAGAAGATGGGAATCAAAGGTTCGTCTACCCGTCAGGTTTTCTTCAATGACTGTCCCGTGCCCGTGGAAAACATGCTTTCTGACCGTCAGAACGGATTCAAAATTGCTGTAAATATTCTCAACATTGGTCGTGTGAAACTCGGAGCCGGTGTTTTGGGCGGAGTTCGTACTGTTACCAGTTTGGCCGTCAAATATTCCACCGAGCGAAAGCAATTTGGTACTAGCATCAACTCATTCGGAGCTGTAAAACGAATGCTGGCAGAAATGGCTGTTCGAACCTATGTTTCTGAATCACTCTGCTACCGCGCCGGTCAGGATATCGAAGATAGAATGGATGCTCTCGAGGCCGAGGGTTTGTCCGATGCGGATGCAAAGTTGAAGGCATTGGAGCAGTTTGCTATTGAGGCGGCTATTGCCAAAGTACATGGATCGGAAGTACTTGACTTTGTAGTGGATCAAGGAGTTCAGGTCTATGGAGGAATGGGATATTCTGCAGATGCCCCGATGGAGCGTGCATATCGTGATGCTCGTATCGCTCGAATCTATGAGGGAACGAATGAGATCAACCGTATGCTCATGGTTGGAATGCTATTGAAGCGGGCGATGAAAGGCGAAATCAACCTTTTCGAACCAGCAATGGCAGTTGCAAATGAGTTGACGGCTGTTCCATCTTTTGAAACAGTAGATACTTCAGAGCTTTTCGCAGCAGAAAAAGAAGTACTCAAGAAGCTCAAAAAAGTCTTCTTGATGGTAGGCGGTAAGGCTGCAATGGCTCTTCAGGACAAAATCGAAGATGAGCAGGAAGTAATGATGAATTTGGCAGATGTAATGATTGAAATCTATGCCGTCGAATCAGCTATTCTGCGAACAGAAAAACTGGTGGGAATCCAAGGCGAAGAGGCTTGCAAAAACCAAATTGCCATGTCTCAGGTCTACCTATCTGAAGCTGTGGATAAAATCAATGCCGCTGCCAAGGAGGCAATCGCTTCTTTTGCAAAAGGAGACGAACAAAAAGTAATGTTGATGGGCTTAAAGCGATTTACAAAAATCGATTTGATCAATACCAAGGAGCTCAGAAGACAAATCGCAGACTATATGATTGAGCAGGGAAAATATCCTTTCTAAAAATCATTTGTTTCTGATAATCAAGAAGCTCAAAGTTGTTTTAGACTTTGAGCTTTTTATTTTTTGATCCATCCCAAAACCTGATCTTTAGGAAGTGCCTCTACGGTCCTTCCTTCTTTTCCAGTCATGCTCTCAGCAGCGAAGAGTGAATTGATGATGGCTTCTTCAGTAGCCTCGATCACCGCCATGAAAAGGGAACTCATATCATCATTTCTGAGCGTTTGAAGATTTTCGAGGGATCCGCTTTCTGCATTGTATTTTGACCTGATTTCTTCTGCAGTAGAAAAGGCAATCACATAATCCCCCGAGCCATTGGAAGCGATCCCACCAGTTTTTGCCAAACCCATCATGGCTCTTTTTGCAAGTCTTTCGAGATTTCTGGATTCAAGTGGAGCATCAGTGGCCACTACAATCATGCAGCTTCCATCTGCTTTTTCGATCGCACTTCTGAAAGGATATTTTTCCAGCTTCTCTCCTACCGGTATGCTCGCGATTTGAAGGTTTCCGCCAAAGTTACTTTGAACCAATACGCCTACTGTATATCCACCTAGAGAACCGGGTAAGACCCTTGAAGATGTACCGATTCCACCTTTCCAGCCAAAACAAACTGTTCCTGTTCCAGCACCAACGTTTCCTTCTTCGATTGTTTCTGGCTCGGCTGATTGAATGGCTTGAATCACATCTTCCACCCGAATATGCATCCCACGTATATCATTCAAAAAGCCATCATTCGTCTCTCCTACCACAGCATTGACGGATTGTACGGATTCATTCCCATCTTGAGAAAGCACATAGCGTACAACCCCTTCAATCCCAGCAGCTACAGAAAGTGTATTCGTCAAAATAATCGGACTTTCGATCAATCCCAGCTCCTGCACCTGAGTGACCCCAGCTAATTTTCCAAAGCCATTACCCACATAAATTGCTGCGGGTACTTTTTCCTGAAAAATATTTCCGCCGTGAGGCAAAATCGCAGTGACCCCTGTCCGAATGGACTCTCCTTCGGTTTTTGTCAAATGCCCAACTTTCAACCCTTCCACATCGGTGATGGCATTGAGTTTACCGCTAGGAAGTACACCAAACGGAATCCCCAAATCTCGAGGACGACTCTGACCGTAGGATTCATAGGAAAGAAATAAGAGGATTAATAAATAGAATAATGGTAGGGGAAGATCCTTCATGGCTCGTGGAATAATGGAGTTTGAACAAGTTTTACCAATCTTTGAACCTGCTTTGCCGGCCAAAATCTTCCAATAATACTTATCTTAAGCCCTTCATCCAACATTAAATAAACAATGCTTAAAAAAGAGCGCTACCAAGCTTTTGTAGATTATTTTTCACAAAATATGCCGATTGCTGAGACGGAACTCCAGTATGAAAGCCCTTTTCAACTCCTGATTGCGGTAGTGCTTTCAGCTCAGTGTACCGATAAGCGAATAAACATGGTGACACCCGCTCTTTTTCGTGATTTCCCCACCCCTGAGCATTTGGCAAGCTCTAATTTTGATGAGCTATTTCCTTACATCAAAACCGTTTCCTATCCCAATAATAAAACCAAACACCTTCTAGGATTGGGAAAAATGCTCGTGGAAGAATTCAATAGTGAGGTTCCCGAGACAGTAGCTGAATTGATCAAGCTTCCCGGAGTAGGAAGGAAAACGGCCAATGTGATCACCTCTGTAGTATGGCAGCAACCCAACATGGCGGTAGATACGCATGTTTTTCGGGTCTCTCGTCGACTTGGTCTAGTCCCGATGACTGCCAAAACTCCACTAGAAGTCGAAAAACACCTGATTCGTCATATCCCAAAAGAATTTGTACATCAGGCTCATCATTGGCTGATTCTGCACGGACGATATACTTGTTTGGCCAGAAGGCCGAAATGCGAAGAATGCCAAATCACTCATTTTTGTAGATATTTTGAAAAAAATCAGGGGCTCTTTCCTAGTAAAAAAAATATAAAATAAATGTGTGGAATTCATCTAATTTGGGGTAGAGGCGCCAATGCAGAATCATTAAGCACTTTGATGAAGGATGCCCAACACAGGGGACCTGATCAGGATGCTCGGGTAAGCCCATGGCCGGGAATATGGATTGGTGTGAATCGGCTCAAAATCTTACATCCCGGTCCTGAAGCAGATCAACCTTTTTGGTCTACTGAGGGAAATCACCTGCTAGTCTGGAATGGCGAAATCTACAATTTCCAAGATTTAAGAAATTTTCTGCTCAAAATGGGCATAGATCTCTTTACCCAGTCTGATACAGAAGTCCTGATGCACTGGTTGAAGACATTTGGAAGCGCTGGTCTGGAAAAGCTGGAGGGAATGTTTTCATTATTTTTTGTGGACCTATCTTCCCAAAATGTGTTAGTTGCCAGAGATCCCAATGGGGAAAAGCCACTTTATTATCATCAGATTCCCGAGAGCTTGATTTTGTCTTCCGAATCCCGTGGAATTGCCAAATTAATCCAGTCAGATTTTGATTTTAAGGAGGTCGAGTACTTCCATTATTTTCGTACACCCCAACCCGGAAAGACTTTTTTCAAAGGAGTCAAAGAATGGAAGGCTGGCAGATACAGTTTGATTCGTGATCAATCAGCCTTTCGTTGGGATGATATTTCTACCAAGGTTTCAAAAGAAAAAGAGCTAAGCCAATCTGGGTTTTTGGAGCTATTAAAGGACTCCGTTTTGAATCAGTTTCATGCCGATGTCCCTATTGGAATGCTCCTCAGTGGGGGTGCAGACAGCACGCTGCTTTATTCGCTGTGGTATGAGGAGACAGGGGTTACCCTGCCGTCATTTACCATTCAACACGAAGCACAATATCAAGGAAAGTACAGCGATGCCAAGGCCGTAGAAAAGCTCGGGAAAAAGCTGCCATTCGAGGCGAATTTTGTACCGGTCAACCAGCAAATTTTTAAAGAAAATTGGCAGGAATACCTGACAAACCTTGACTATCCGGTAGGTGATTCCGCCAGCTTTTTGACTTGGCTCATCGGAAAAGAGGCCAAAAAATCAGTGAAAGTGCTAGTCTCTGGAGCTGGAGCAGATGAGCTTTGGGGAGGCTATCGTCGGCATCAGGCATTTCAAAGTTATCTAAACAATAAAGATTTAGCGCTAGCGATAGCTCCGCTTTTAGCCAAACTGCCTTTTGGGAGAAGCTGGAAGAAAACTTTTGAAGGCATCCAACAAGATCCACAGCGAACCTTTTGGAATTTTTCTGCGCTAGAAAACCCTCCTCAGGACCTTTTTATGGACTATGAGCGAATCTTCAGATCGAATCTTTCTACCCTGAAGCAAGCGCTGGATTTTGACCGGCAAGTCTACTTGGTTCAGGATGTTTTGAAAATTCAGGACAATGCCTTGATGGCTCATGGGATTGAAGGACGTTCTCCTTATTTGGATACCAATATGCTTCAGTTTTGGAAGCAAGTACAAAAAGAAGAGTTTCTGCTTGGCAAAAAATGGATTCGACAAAGTTTACGTGAACGTGAATTGGGTTGGGTCGCGGATCGAAAAAAGCTTGGCTTTGGTCTTCCATTGCTGGAATGGTTTAGTCGAAAAGATGATTTCTCAAATTGGGTATTTTCGACGGTGAAAGATTTCTCCAAAACCTACCAAAAGGAGCTACCCCCAGCTACCTTGGCCTTATGTCAGCAGCCGGAAAACCATGTGAAATCTCATTTTCTTTCGATTTACAATTTCTTTCTTTTGGCAGAATGGCTGAAATTGCAAAAGACATGAGAATCTTCTACATACACCAATACTTCAAAACGCCGGAAGAAGGTGGGGCTGTTCGCTCCTACCACTTAGCCAAAGGGTTGGCGGATGCAGGTATTCAAGTAGAAGTGATCACCGGAGGAAATGTCAAGAGCTACGATCAGCGCTGGATAGATGGGGTCAAAGTTCATTATCTACCCGTCAGCTACGATCAAAAGTTTGGCTTTGTGAAGCGGGTTTGGGCTTTTTTAGAATTTGTCAGAAAGGCCAAAAACTTGATTACGAAGCTGGGTAGAGCGGATCTCTTGTACGTGACATCTACCCCATTGACGACGGGTTTGATTGGGCTTTGGGCAAAAAAGAAATTAGCCATTCCCTACATTTTTGAGGTGCGTGACATTTGGCCGGAGGCACCCATTCAGGTTGGGGCTATCAAAAACCCCTGGCTAATTCGAGCTTTGAAAAGCTTGGAAAAAAACATCTACGAGCAGGCGCTTTCATTGGTCGCGCTTTCACCCGGAATAGCGGAGCACCTGAGAAATGTAAGCTCGAAAAACAAAATTCAAATCATTCCTAACTTTTCTGACTTGGAGCGATTTTTCCCTCAAAAAAAATCAGAGAAAAGGCTTGAACGTTGGAATTTGAAGTCTGAGTTGACCATTGCTTACACCGGAGCCTTGGGTCAGGTAAACGGTGTCGAGGAAATGCTGGAATTGGCCGAAATGGCCCGGCAGCAAGCTAAAAAATGGCAATTCTTAATCATGGGAGAAGGAAGTCATCGACAGCGCCTGATTGAATCTGCGCAGGCCAAAAAGCTACAGAATGTTCACTTCATTCCATTTGGATCCAAGGAAAAAGTAAACGAACTGTTGTCTCTAGCAGATTTTGCCTGGATCTCTTTTGCCCATCTTCCTGTGCTGAAAACCAACAGTCCCAATAAGTTTTTTGACGCACTTGCAGCAGGGAAAGGCATTATTGTCAATCACAAAGGTTGGGTTTATCAATTAGTCAAGCTGCATAATCTTGGCCTGAGTTGTCTGCCCGGAAAAATGAGCAAATGCTTCGAGGAGCTCGAGATGCTTGAAAACCAGCCCATTCGCTTACAAAAGATGCAAGCGAACAGCCGACAATTGGCTGAGCGCTACTTTACAAAAGAAAGAGCCATCAAAAAGCTCTTATCGGTCATCGATCCCGATAAAAACCCACCTATGCAGGAGGACGAGGTCTATATCCTGACTGCCTAAATAGCTGCTCAGCATCCGGATTTGCCATCAGCTTAGGGAGTGAAACCTCCTGATTGAAGACATAATCATCCACGATATTCCAACCCAGCCATCTTCCCAATCTTCCCGGCGCTACGGTGCTGATTGCATCTGTAAATGGAGCTTCACCCATGTATTTTCGAATTTCGAAGGGGTTGGTCTCATAGAGTAATTCATTTTCCACAAAATGCGCCCAGATAAATTCCTCATTGGCAAAGGACTCAGAAATCTGCTCAGGGGTATATCCGATGATAAACTGATCCGAAGTGCAGGGAAGAATAGCTTTGGTGAAGTGATAAGCCTTTCCGTAGTAGATCATTTCTGCCAAAAGGGTATTGTCTTTTGGGTCGGTCTGATTAAATCGCGAGGAAATCGCTGTCACAATCATCGGCACGATGTATTCTTTCTCATACCGATCAGCCATGTAGCGTGGCAAGTCAGGCTGAAAACTATGACTAGCCGGTAGAAAATAATCCAAGCCAATTACGATAAGGTCTTCAGTGACGACCAAGTCTGAATTGAACCCGGATACAAAAGTGTACACTTTTGGAATCTCAAATTGCGGAAAATAATATTTGATGGCTTTCAGGGCATTTTCTAGTTCCTCTTCAACCTCAGAAAAATCTGCAAATTCCACCTGAACAGAATCATTCAGCACCCGCATGGCAGAATCCTGATGGACCTGAACCAAGTCAGCTACCAATGAATCCACGGATTGATAAAGGTCAGCCTGAAGGTAGTTTTTGGTAAAATCAGGATACTTTTCCAGCAGGAATTCAAAGTCTCCTGCACTTTTAGCGTCGAAAAATTCCTTTTCCAATCGCAGGATTTCCAGGTCAAGATCCTGGTCCAAAATCTCTGAATCTAGAGAGCAGGAATCCTCTTTTTGTCCGCAGGACTGAAAAAAAATAATTGCTAAGATGACCGCTAGGGCTCCTATGTTTTTCATTTTGTAGGGTTTTGGATCAAAATTACAGAATTCAAACCGTTAGATTAGAACGCAAAGCTCGACTTTTCCTTGTGGACTTTAGTGGATATGGAGGCTTTGCTGTAATTTCAGCTTGTGGAAAATACAATCGAAACTGGTCTGGCCTACTTGAGACGCCTCTCCTTGCGAAAGGTTTGGAATATTTTTCTGCTTGGATGCTCCTTTCAAATCAGCCGTTTTCTACAAAAACCTATTATTTGGGGCATGCCCACATCCCTTAGCATCGAGCCGACGACAAGTTGCAATCTCCGCTGCCCAGAATGTCCTTCGGGTTTGCGATCCTTTACGCGGCCTACGGGGATGCTTCAGCCTGAGCTTTTCGAAAAAGTAATCAGCCAATCCAAAAATCATCTTTCATGGCTCCATATTTATTTCCAAGGAGAGCCCTTTCTCAATCCCCGTTTTCTTGAAATGGTCTCTTATGCGCACGGGCAGGGTATTTTTACTTCTACTTCTACCAATGCACATTACCTTGACGAAGCCCGTGTGGATGCCGTGATTAATTCTGGCTTGAGACAGTTGATCGTGTCAATGGATGGAATTACTCAGGATGTTTATGAGAAGTATCGGGTGGGTGGAAAGCTTTCCAAAGTCGATCAGGGGCTTCGATTACTCTTGGAAAAGAGAAAAAAAGCCAAGAAAAAATTTCCACGAGTTGTCCTACAGTTTTTGGTGACTGGACAGAATGAGCATCAAATACCTGACTTGAAAAGCTGGTCAAAGGAAATTGGTGTCGATGAGCTTCAACTCAAGACCACCCAAATCTATGATTTCGAAAATGGATCCGAGCTGATTCCTTCGGATTTGGGCTATTCCAGATATATCCCGGAAGGGAATGGAAAGTGGAAGCTCAAGAGAAAGATCGAAAACAAATGTTGGCGGATGTGGCAGGGAGCAGTGGTCACCTGGGATGGCAAGGTCGTGCCCTGTTGTTTTGACAAGGACGCACAGCATGTGATGGGGAGTTTTCAGGAAAAAAAACTGGACGAAATCTGGCATTCAGCACCTTACCAATCCTTTAGAAGCCAACTTTTGAAGGACCGAACGCAGATTGAAATTTGCAAAAACTGCACCGAATGAAGGGTAGAACCTGCTTAAGCAGCAGCTTTTTGGAACTATTTTTGGTTTAAAGTATAAATTGACGGATTTTTAAACCCGGATTATGCATTAGAATCTGTAGTGAGAGTTCAAAAAGCAATGAAATCAAGTATTTAACGATTGAGGCATAGCACCGCTCTGGTGATTGAGTTAAATGCAGCGAAGCGTTTGATTTCAAAGCATTTTGGGCTCGTAATAGGAAAACTAATGCATATTGCGGGTTATATTGCATATTTGTTTGAATTTCACCCGTGTTGGCATTTTCACATGAAGATAACTTTACGAATCAC
>LJXT01000029.1 GCA_001314815.1 Algoriphagus marincola HL-49 | reverse complement strand
TTCTTCGAAGGTATTTTCGGAGGAAACCGACTTGGCCTCGGAGTAGGGGGTAACCGGGTTTCGATCGATGCCATTCGCTTTTTCCCAGATCATCTTCCCGTTTTTTCCAAAAGTCGCTTCCAAGAGTTGGGAAGGCATCTGCTGCAGGGTATGGACTTTTTTGACGCCCATGTTGTAGAGGGTTTGGGAGGTTTTTTCCCCGATCATCGGGATTTTCCGAACGGATAGGGGAGCGAGAAATGGCTTTTCCTGCCCGTTGGGCACCTGTTTTTCATTATTGGGTTTGGCCTCGCCGGTAGCCACTTTGGAGACGGTTTTGTTTTCCGACAGTCCCATGGAAATGTTCAGCCCACTCTCTCGGATGATACGCTGCCGGAGCTCCTGGGCGAGTTTGAAGCAACCGAAAAACCGATCCATCCCCGTCAGGTCGATGTAAAATTCATCGATGGATGACTTTTCAAAAAGCGGTACCGACTCTTGGATGATTCCGGTGACTTCATGTGATTTTTGGCTGTATTTCTCAAAATCCCCCTTGACGATGATGGCCTCGGGGCAGAGTTGCCTTGCTGTCCGCATAGGCATGGCCGAGTGCACCCCAAACTTCCTCGCCTCATAGCTGCAGGAGGCGACCACTCCCCGGTCACTCGAGCCTCCGATCAGTATGGGTTTTCCATTGAGCCTGCTGTCAAAAAGCCGCTCCACCGACACGAAAAACGTATCCAAATCCATATGCGCAATACTTCGCTTCCCCTCCATGACTTTTTGTTAATATTATTGACATTTTAATGTTTATAATTTAATCATTTTTGTTAGATTTGGGGAAGGGGATTAGAGAAAGTGTCGGGAGTTGTCAGAGTATAGGAAAGGAAATACGCTTTGCGAAATACAGTTGAAATATACCTTCCTTCGGTCGGTGAAATACGGTGGAAATAGGTCTCGTTACGCTCGACGAAATAAAATACAAATAGGCTTCGCCTTGCCCAGCGAAATACAACAAAAAAAAGCTGATTGTCATAAAGTTAATTCGTTTATGGAAGGTAAAAAGAAATTTATTCCAGTTCATGAATTGGAAGTCTACAGATTAGCTAGAAAGTTGTCATCCATGGCTTGGAATATCTATGAACGGCTGACATTCCAACAGCGTAAGGTATGGGGTGATCAGATGCTTGAGTCCATAGATTCCGTAGGAGCAAATATTGTTGAGGGCTATGCCCGGTTTCACTATCTAGAGAAAAATCGGTTTTATTATATTTCCAGGGCTTCCTTATCCGAAGCTGTGGATCATTGGGTTGATTTAGGGTTCGAACGAGGAATAATTCCTGATTTCGAATTTGAATCATTTAATCAACTCAAGCGTGATATACAGGTTAAACTAAACAACATGATTAAAGCCACTTATTCGGCTAAAAACCAATTCAAAAATGATGGCTAAATCAATATTTCGCCCCGCCTGCGGGGCCTATTTCAAATGTATTTCCAACATATTTCATATCTGAAATTGGAAAATAATTATAGGGTATTCTTCTATTTCGTCCCGCTTGCGGGGCTTATTTCAATGATATTTCCACTGTATTTCTATGATATTAAATTCTAACCTCAAATTCCTCCGAAAAAACAAAAACCTTACCCAAGAATCTCTTGCCCAGGCTTTGGGGATTTCTAGATCCAAACTGGCGGGGTACGAACTCACCATTACTCCTCCTTTGGATATTTTGGTGAAAATCGCTGAATACTTCAACGTTTCTCTCGATATCCTGATCAAGGAGGACCTCAACTCCTATTCCGAATACAAGCTCCGGGAATTACTGGAAACAGATAAATTTCTTCGTGGGCGAAAACTTCGAATCCTGTCGACAACAGTGGATGCGGAGGGACGCGAACTCATTGAAGTGGTTTCCCAGCGGGCTAAGGCCAGTTATCTGGCGGGCTTTGCAGATCCTGAGTTTATCTCAGAGCTTCCCCGCTTTTCCCTACCTTTTCTTCCCATGGACAAAAAGCACCGGGTCTTTCAGGTGGATGGAGATTCTATGCTGCCGATTCCCGATGGAGCTTGGATTGTCTGCGAATACGTAGATGACTGGTTTGGGATCAAAGACGGGGAACGCTATGTAATTGTGACTGAGCAGGATGGTGTGACCTTTAAAATTGCTTACAATCGTATTCAGTCTGATCAAAAGCTTCTGCTTTGTTCCTCCAATCCCATCTATCCACCCTTCGATGTAGAGATAGAGCAAGTTCGGGAGGTGTGGCGATATCGCTTGGTCATGAGTGAGTGATACTTTAATGAATTTTGCTTAGGAGCTCAAAATAATTTTCACTATCCAAATCTTCAATATTTTTCAAATTTTTATCTTGAATTTTAATGACCATAGGTTGATTATGTTTAAAGTCAAAATCTAAAAAATTTCCTTCTCTATCTATTATAGTGTTGGTATGTTCGAAAAGTTCATCACCATATTGAATTTTTTTCGATTTTAGGGATAAAAAATTATATAGAATCAATTTATTGTTATTCAAGATATCGGGATTAGTTGAAATATATTCTAAAGTAGCATGAATACATGTGTTGCACGCATCAAATGGTAGAATGACGATTGAAAAACTTTCTTTATAATTTAGATCAACTTTTGTTTTGATATAATCTTTTATAGAGTTTTTATCTGATGTGCAATTAGTTATCATGCAGGTCAGAAATAGAAAAAGACTTAATTGATAATATATTTTCATCTTGATTAGATTTAAGAAATGGAATTAATAAGTTGTCTTTTTTTGAGAAGATGAAATCCTCCATATTGGATACAAGTAAAATTTCCCCTTTTTTTGTAGGGTTTTTAAAGTACCGTTTTCCTAGAATTTCACCACTTTTTGAATAAATATATATTGTAAAATTTCTTGCTTTAGAAAAGGCCTTTTCAGCTTTATGTATATATATTCTTGCAATATAGTTGTCAGTTAAAATAATTGAGGTGTATCTATTTAGTAATTTATGTGAATCTAATATATTGATAACTCTTTCAGGTTCAATGTTTAAGTATCTCAGATCATTAAATAATGGATTATAATGATCTCTAAAATCGTGATCAATGTTTGAATTATTTAATTTTATGAGGGTATTATCATCTAAATTATATTGATAAACGGAGTTTGCTAGTGGAAATGAAATGTAAATTGAATTTGTGAAAGAGTCGAAATCATACCAAAAGTCTGTTACATCACTTTCTAAAAGATTATTGATTTCGTATGGTTGGTTTATAACTTCTTCAGTTTTAGAAGATTTTATATTGAATATACCTAGTCTACCCTCAGAGCCAATTATGTGTTCAGTAGGATAAAAGATTCTGTTATTTTTAAAAATAAAATTTTTATTGTTGCTAATTGGTAAATACCCATAAATCCCCTCATATTCTCTTTTTTTACTCTTTATTTCTCCAATGTTATAACTATTTTTAATGATTCCTTTATTGTTGATTAATTTAATGTTGCTTCCGAAGTCTATAATGAATATTGAGTCTTTATTGTGAAAATAAAATCTTGTAGGATTTAATATTTGATTTTTTTCATTAATATTTATCGGTATTTTATCTACTATTTCTCCTTTGTCAAAATTAAAGATATTTATATTATTTTTTATTGCATCCAGGGTTAATAAAAGACTTTTTTCTTCTATTATTTGAATACTTAGTAGTTCGAAAGAACTTTCTGAATCCAGTTTTATTAAATGTTCACTTTTTTCTTCAATTGAAATTACACTATGTTGGTTATTGTTTTTTGTTGTGCAAAAAACTAAAGTAATTGAGAATAAGGCAATTATTCTAATATTTTTCGTCAATTGAATAAATGTCGTATGAAATGTATTCGTCATTATTAGGAATTTTTTTAATATAAATTAAATTGTTTTTATTGAAAATCTCTGAATATTCATAAATTCCAATTTGATATTCATCAGGAATTACTGGTGTTTTACCTAGTATTTTTAGATTTTCATCATAAATGATAATTTCTACTTTACTTTTCCAAAACCTAATAGGTTTGGGAAAGGAGTTAAAAAGCTCTGGTTCTATAGGTTTTTTTAATATTCTATAGTATAATTTATCTTTTTTATTAAATAAGAGATTTGAATAATGATAATTATTGTATATTCTTGATATTAAATTTTCTAATTCATTTCCTGAATAGATTTCTTTAGTGTTTTTATTGATATGATTTTTGATTGGAAATTTGAATTTATTTTCTATGATTTTTTGTTCTTTTGATTTTATGTTTAAAATTCTAAGATCATGAGAGATTGGATGTCCATATATCATTGTGGAATCATTTATCATAACGTGACTTAGATAGTCATACCAACCTCCTTCTAATAAATTCTCATTTTTTCTATACAATTCAGGATATTTACTAAAGGAATCTTTTTCTCCGTTTATTAAATTTATTTTGTAAAATATATTATCCTCAAAATTTCGTTGATATTTAGTGTATATCACCTCATTTCCTATAATGTAGAAAGGGTATCTGTTATCTATTTTAATATCATTATTTGAATCTTTGGTTGGTAGGTTATAATTAGCAGTATATTCCCCAGTTTGGCTGTTTATAAGTAATAAATCTGAATAGTAATTCATTATATATAATGAATCTTCACCTTTAAGGTAGAATCCCGTTATTCCTGATCCTTTTTCAAAATAAGGCATCAAATTATTCATGTTGAGTTTTACTTCCTTAATTTCCTTCTGTTTTTCAATAGAATAGATTGAAATACTTTTGTATCCATAGTTACTTCGAATAATCTCCAAATCATCTTTTTTTTCTCTTACTTGGTAATTGCTTATTGCTAGACCATTTGGATTTAACTTTATTTCAATTCTTCCTTTTTTGGATATATTGAAATTTTCTTCAATATTTATTTCTTCGTTATCTTGGCAAGATATTGCAATATAACAAAGAAAGGGGAAATAAATTTTCCCCATTTTAAATTTATCCCATCCCGGGAGGTAGTATGTCATTCTTTTTAAATAGACACCTACCTGGAGAGTTTTCAGTTGGTTTTTCAACGCAAGTTTTTTTAACACCTCCATTAGCTTGTTGTTCTTCATCACAATATCCGTTTGAGTGAGTTGTATTGCAGTCAGAGTATCCAAGAATGCTTAAAGCAAATATAAATACTGTTGTTATTAATAGTCTTACTTTTTTCATGGCGCTATTGTTGATTGTGCCTGACAACTATCAGAATTACATCCTGTTAAACTACATTGTAAATTACATTTTCTCATTGGTGATTCAAATTTTGGTCCACATACGTAGCCGAACCAATAATTGTAACTACAATAAGACGGAGACGGTATATTATCGCAATCCCAGCAATCAGCATTTGATTTTTCGGGAAAAGTAATCATAAATAGAAATAGTACACCTACTCCTATTTTAAACAAATTTTTTGTTTTCATAATTTTATTTTTTTTGATTGTTAAAGATTACGTTAAATTACTTCAATATTTTCCAGTTTAACAAAACTTAATTGAAAGTTCCTTTAATATTTATATTTTGAATAAATCTTATTTCAATAGATAAATTTAAATTCAATTTAAATTCAATTTAAATTCAATTATTTCCAAAGAACATTTGGTCAAATTTAAAATTATTTAATAAAAAAAATATTACCGTATATTCTAGGTCTTGTTATTTTTATATTTTTTGCTGAGTATTATCAATTAGTTTCATATAAATTTATATTTAGTTTTAATATTCCAGTACTGAATTAAAGTATTTTGATAAAAATTGGTTTTTTTTGACGTATTATCTAGTCATTTTATCTTATTTTTCAAATTCCTTTTTTTGGTTCATGGCTTTTACGAGGGCATGTGTATCTTCAAGACTCAATGAACCTAAAAACCTGCTTTCATGAATTTTAGTCGTTTTTCAGGATGTTTGGTCCTGCTTGGATTGCTTTGGAATTGCTCCCCAAAAGATGTTGACCCTTTTGCTAACGTCAAACCTGACGAGACTCGCTTTATTAAAGTGACTTTGGTCGAAAAGCTCAACGAACCGATGGAGCTTGAAGTCCTGGACAATGGAGATGTCCTTTTCATCGAGCGGGCTGGTTTGCTGAAATTATACGAAGCTGCCACGGCGGAGACTACTGTAGTGGGTGAGCTGGACGTGTATATCGAAGGAGAAGACGGGCTTTTGGGTTTGGCCAAGGATCCTAACTTCAATCAAAATCATTGGATTTATTTGTATTACGCTCCCAATGATTACAGCCCTGATGTCAACCGGCTTTCACGATTTGATTTTGTAGAAAATCGGCTTGACCTAAGTTCCGAAAAAATAATGCTTGAAATCCCTGTCTTTCGGGGATGCTGTCACTCGGGAGGTTCCATTGAGTTTGATGCCAATGGACTACTTTTCTTGTCTACCGGTGACGATACGACCCCTTTTGAGTCAGATAATTACAATCCAATCGATGAGCGTCAAGACCGTCCTGAAAATGTAGATGCCCAGAAAACTTCAGCAAACACCAATGATCTTCGGGGAAAAATCCTTCGCATCAAACCTGAAGCCGATGGAACTTACAGTATTCCTGAAGGCAATCTTTTCCCTCCCGGCACACCCAATACCCGACCTGAAATCTATGTGATGGGTAATCGGAATCCCTATCGGATTTCTGTCGATCAGCATACTGGAAATCTTTTCTGGGGTGAAGTGGGACCGGATGCATCCGTGGATTCGGCTCGTCGTGGTCCCAAAGGTCATGATGAAATCAACTTAGCTACAAAGGCTGGGTTTTACGGTTGGCCGTATTTTGTAGGGAATAATAAGCCTTACTGGAAATACGATTTTGAAACTCAGGAAAGTCTTTTTGAATTCGACCCGGCTGCTCCTGTCAATACCAGTCCGAATACTACTGGCATAGAACAATTACCTCCTGCTCAGCCAGCTTTGATTTGGTATCCTTACGATGAATCGGAGGAGTTTCCCATGCTCGCCACAGGTGGTAGAAATGCCATGGCAGGCCCTGTCTATCATCGCGAGGATTATGAAAACTCAGCTGTTCGATTCCCGGGCTATTATAATGACAAGCTTTTTATCTATGACTGGATGCGGAATTGGATTTTCACTGTTTCGCTGACCGAGAATTTCGAATACGATACCATGGAGCGCTTTATGCCCTCAACCGTTTTTGACAAGCCAGTGGATATGCAGTTTGCCAAAGATGGTTCGCTTTATGTGCTGGAATATGGAACTTACTGGCGGGCTCAGAACGATGATTCGGGTTTGTACCGCATTGAGTTTGCTCCAGGGAATCGTGAACCTGTTGCCAAAGCCAAGGCGAATCAGCAAACTGGCGCAGCCCCTCTTGAGGTAAATTTCTCTGCTGAAGGATCGATGGATTTTGACCCAGAGGATCAGCTGACCTATTCTTGGGATTTTGGGGATGGTAGCTCGACTAGTACTACTCCAAATCCTTCCCACACTTTCGAAAAACCGGGAATTTATCCGGTGACATTAACGGTCACTGATACGGAGGGAGAAAAAGCTTCCACCAAGCTTGAGATACAGGTAGGAAATGAACGTCCTCAGGTATTTATCGAATGGGCTGGAAATACAAGTTTTTACTTTGAAGGGCAGCCTGTGGACTATTCAGTGCAAGTTGTGGATCGGGAAGATGGTGAAATAGATTCCGAAACGGTTGATTTTTCTATTGATTACATCTCGGGGGGCTTTGATCTGATTCAGGCTGGCCATCAAGAGGAGCAGGTTTCTGTGGGTGAAAATTTCATCACGCAGGCAGGTTGCAAAGCTTGTCATGCCATAGCCAATGAGTCGGTTGGGCCGACCTATCAGGAAGTTTCTGCCAAATACAAAGGTCAATCCGATGCCAAAGAATACCTTATCGACAAGATCCGGAATGGCGGTGGGGGCGTTTGGGGAGGAGAGCGTATCATGCCTGGGCATACTCACTTGCCGGAAGAGCAAGTAGGGCAGATGGTCGATTTTATCCTGGCTTTGGAAGATCCTGATTATGGAAAAGTCAACTGGCCTTTAGAGGGAAAGTTTTCCCCGGAACAATCTGATAATCCGGAAGGATATTATTTGGTTCAAGCAAGCTATACGGACCAAGGCGCCAATGGAATAGCACCACTCCGGGAAAATACCCAGCTGATTCTTCGACATCCCGAAGTCAAAGCGGTGACGGCGGATCGCTTTGAAAATACGGCAAAAGCCAATGCCAATGGATTAAATTTTGTCCGATATACCGCAAAAGATTCTTGGATGGCCATGAATCAAGTGGACCTTTCAGGGATAGAGGGATTAGAGTTTTGGGTCAATCCTGGAGGTATTAAGGGGAAATTGGAGGTTCGGGCGGATAGTTCTGAAGGTAGTCTTTTAGGTCAAACTGAAATGCTGTCTCAAGATGGACGCAATGGATACTTTCCCGTCAAAATACCAATCCAATCCACCGACGAAAGCGTAGATCTTTATTTTGTTCTTAAGACAGATTCGGGGATTTCTATTTGGAATACCTTTAATCTAGATCTGGTGAGGTTTAGGCATTAAGTGTTATTGCCACAGATTTGATTTTGATTTAATCGATTTAGGTCGTTTTGATTAATTTATTTGGTATCTAATTAGATACTTTTTTACCTTTGTACTATGCCTACAATCGATCGATTTGATGGGATTAAAGTAAATATTTATAATGGGGATCATAGGCCGCCTCATATTCATGTTTTGTATAATGAATTTGAAGCGTTACTGACCATTGAATCAATAGAAGTTTATGCTGGGGAATTGCCGACCAAGCAACTCAAAAAAGCAATGGACTGGCTCGCTGGTAATTCTGATTGGGCGCTGGAAGTATTTTATGAATTAAATGAAAATTTGAGATGAGAAAGACGCTTAAAGTTCCTAGAATATTGAAAATCAATAAAATAGAAAATAATTTCGTCAGTGTTACTTTCAATAACGGTGAGGTTAGAATCATTGATTTCCCGAAAATTTTAAAAAATTTTGGCGTAAATGAAAGCTCACCTGCCTTTATTCTTTTTGATGAAAAAGAGTTGAAAAAGGTAAAGCTTAAAAATCACACTCTCTCTTTTGATAATGTAGAGCAATATATCTCTACAAGAGACGGGAAAAAAGTCATGGTACCTTTTGAGATAGGGGCAGATGTTTTATTTGAATTCAGTTCTCCAGAAAAGTCAGAATCGAGTTTTGAATTGGGGAAATCAATACGCGAATCAAGAATCAAGGCTGGTCTCACCCAGCAAGAACTAGCCTTGATGAGTGGGACATCGCGCACTTATATTTCTCGTATAGAAAATGACAAATCCGATATTGAATTGTCAACATTGAGAAAAATTATTGAAGTTGGGTTGGGAAAGCAATTAGAAATAAAAATCAAATAATAATTTGATTTGACATAACTCATGGATTGGGAACTTTCGGGTTCCCTTTTTTATTTCCATTTCTAATCAATCAAGAGATCATGAAAGAGTTTTGGGATGAGCGATATGCCGCTGATGAATACGTGTACGGGAAAGAAGCTAATCTATTTTTACAGTCGAAATTAGTCGGGATAGAGCCAGGTAAGGCACTTTTTCCGGCAGAGGGAGAAGGAAGAAATGCCGTCTTTGCTGCAACTCTTAGCTGGGATGTGACGGCTTTTGACATCAGTTCATCCGCTAAAATTAAAGCAGATAAACTGGCTCAAGAAAAAGAAGTTTCCATTGATTACCGAGTCGGATTTCTAGATCAACAAGGCTTCAAGGAGAACTCTTTTGATCTGATCGTTTTGATTTTTGCGCATTTTCCTGCCTCTCTTCGATCATCTATTCATCAATCATTGAAAAAACTATTGAAACCTGGAGGGCAAATCATCCTCGAGGCTTTTTCCAAGGAACATTTGGAGTACAATTCCAAAAACCCGAAAGCAGGAGGGCCCAAAGATGCCAGCATGTTATTTTCAAAAGAAGAGTTGGAAGAGGATTTTGAAGATCTGGAGTGGTTGTTTTTTGAGAAAAAAGTACTGGAGATCAAGGAAGGAGCGTTTCATGACGGATTGTCTTCCGTGATTCGTTTAGTCGCAAAGCGATAGTTTTCAAGGTTTTTCTTGATTTTTTAAACTAATCATCTAAATTCAGGTAAATTTTTTAGATGCAATGGAAAAGAAAACCTGTCTTAATTGTGGAGCGCCTGTACAGGGGAGGGCTGATAAAAAGTTCTGCGACGATCAGTGTAGAAATAATTACAACTACAAGCAGTACGCAGACAACAGCAATTTCATGCGTCGCATCAATCATCGCTTGAAAAAGAACCGAAACATTCTCGAGTCATTGATTCCTTCTGGTGAGGATATGACTAAAACGCCTAAAGATCGCTTGATGCGGGAGGGTTTTGATTTTGTCTATTTCACTCATACCTATGAAACCAAAAAAGGGGCTGTCTATCACTTTTGCTATGACTATGGCTATCTTGCCCTAGAAGGGGATTGGTATTTGATTGTGAAGCGAAAGGAAAGTTAATTTTTAGCTTTCTTCAAAAAGTCCACCGTAGCTTCAATGAGTCTTCCGTGTCCGACTGGCAAACTATGCAGTCTTAAATGCGGTACTTTGGATGAAAATCGGGCTAGGTTCTGCTCCGTAACCATCCGATCGTATTTTCCAATGAAAAGCTCAACAGGGGTTTTATTCTTTCGGAGTTGGCGAATGATTTTCCCCAAATGCAATTGAATCCTACCAAAGACTCTCCAAGTGAAATAGACTTGGGCCCGTTTGGATCGAGTTTCCATCTGGGTCTGTACAAATTTGACAATGCTGCTTTCAAGCAAACCTGCTGAATTTAATCCGTCCATCAAGCCAAAGAATAGTCTAGGCTTGAAAACAACTCCCTTAAAAACACCTTGAAATGAGCCCGGGTAACTGCTGATACTATACCAAAGACCGGTTTTAATGCCGTCCGGAGCGAGTAGGGTAAGACTTTTGACCTTTTTATCAAAAAGCTCATAAGTCAACAAGGCAAATTTCCCACCCATGCTGTATCCAATCAGGTGAAATTCATGAAAGTCCTCCTTCTTCATCAAATGCTCAATAAAGATCTTCCAAGTGTTTTTGGTCAAAGGTGTCGCAGAATCAAACCAATGGCTTTTGCCATGATAAAAAATATCAACGAGGATATACTTTGACCCATTTTGGCGCAACTCTAAAAATTTAGCCATATCCTCTTGGGTTTGTCCAAATCCATGAAATAGGATAAAAGTTTTGTCGCCTTCTCCATGGGTGAGGTAGGAGAGCTTTCCAAGTTTGGTTTCGATAGATCGAGTCATGGATTAAAACTTTATTATTTTATTCAAACTACAAATTTTTATAGATGAACGTGATTGATTCTACAAAATTATATATCAAAAATATGCAAAAATGTTCGTGAACGAACAGTTTGTAAAAAGAATATTGATAAACACCCAAATATAATTTTAGAAAAAACTCTGGAAACTTTGAACTTTCCTATCGTTTCCATAGTTTCGCAACTCGAACACCTATAAGGATGCATGAGATGCGAGAGAAGATATTAGATGCGGCGGTAGATGAATTTTCTAGGTTCGGAGTTCGCAGTGTGACCATGGATGATATTGCCAGGCACTTGGGAATTTCGAAAAAGACGCTGTATCAGGAGTTTTCAGACAAGAAGGAACTGGTTAAATCTGCCTTTGAGCGAATTTTGAATGAAGATCAGTGCAAGCTAGACGAGATTATGAATAGTTCCGATGACCAGGTCATTGAAACTTTAGTAAGTATATCCCGAATGATGAGGCATCGCTTGCAATCCATCAATCCGATTACGATTCATGAAGTACAAAAGTACTTTCCGGAAGCTTGGTCTGTTTTTGTCAGGCATAAGGAAGAAATCATTTTGCATGAATTAATTGAAATTATTGAACGAGGGAAAAAAATGGGCTATTTCCGTTCCGAAATAGAAGCTCCCATTCTAGCACGTATTCGAGTGGATCAAATCACCAATGCAATGGAGTCGGCTAATTTTCAAGATAAGGAATATGATATCGTCAAAGTTCAACTCGAAATGATGGATCATTTTCTTCATGGCATTTTCACCGAAAAAGGACGAGAAGCCTATAAATCCCAGCAAGAAAAATCTGTTTCAAACCCTGAAAAATGAGAAAACCAGCTATTATTTTCTTTTTATTATTCAATTTTATCTTCAAAGTAGAAGCACAGGAAATCGTTGAATTGACTCTCGAAGAGGCACTTCAGTATACTTTGGAAAATAATGTGAATGTAAAAAATGCACAATTGGAAACTTTGATTTCCAAAGCAACTGTCAAGGAAACAACCGCCTCGGGTCTCCCTCAGATCAACGGTAACTTTGATTTGAATTACAACCCGGCAATTCCTGTTGTTTTTCTACCTAATGAACCGCCATTTGGAGATCCGAATATTCCCTCGGATGTCATTCCTGCCAGATTTGGAGTGAGTTATCAGTCTAACTTGGGAGCAAATCTCAGACAAATGATTTTTGATGGTTCGTTTTTCGTAGGACTTCGAGCAGCAAAGACTTACAAGCAGCTGACCGATCTAGATCTGATCAAGACCGAAAATGATGCCATAGAGGCAGTGAAGAAAGCTTATTTTGGAGTTTTGGTCAATCAGGAAAGAATTCGTTTGGCAGAAGCAAACTTGGCTCGGATCGATACTTTACTTTCTGAAACTCAGGCATTGAATCAGGCTGGTTTTGCGGAAAAGATCGATGTATCCCGTATTCAAGTGCAGCGAAATAATACCTATTCTCAGGTAGAGCGAGCTAGAACTTCCCTAGAAGTAAGTGAGCAAATATTAAAACTTCAGATGGGGCTTCCCATGGAGTATGATGTTCGTCCAAACGAAACGCTTGCAGAGTTAAACCCCATCGAAGAGCTCAATGCCTTGTTGATTGATGAAGGTGTGGAGCGGATTGAGGTTGCTCAGCTAAATACGAATATCGAACTGATCGGCTTGGACTTGAAAAACAATCAATCGCAATACATGCCTACTATTGATTTTGTGGCTAATGCTCAGCGATCCGGTGCAGGAAATACATTTGACACTGTATATGACAAACAGAATTGGTTTGGAAGCTCCTTGTTAGGTGTCAGCATGCAGATTCCTATTTTCGATGGTTTGCTTAAAAGTGCCCGAATTCAGAAAAACAGAATTCAAATTCAGCAACTAGAGAACCAACGAAGTTTCTTAAGAGAAAGCATAAAAAATGAGGTTTTCACAGCAAAATCAACTTTAGAGAATGACCTGCTCATCTTGACGGTGCAACGGGAAAATCTGGATTTAGCCCGTGAAGTCTACGATATAGCCAAAATCAAATATCAAGAAGGTGTCGGGTCAAATCTCGAAGTAGTCGAAGCAGATGCCGCTCTGGTAGAAGCCGAATTCAATTACCTCTCAGCGCTTTACGATGGCTTGATTGCAAAAGTCGATTTAGAAAAAGCATTAGGAATTCTTAAAAATGACATTATCAACTAAACCAACTCCCAGTCTTGGGACTCAATTCCGAAAAAATAATATGAAAGCGATATACAAATTTTTATTTCTGAGTCTAACTGCCGTGGTTTTATACAGCTGCGGAGCAGAACAATCAGAACTGGAAACCAAGAAAGCCGAACTGGAAAGTCTGCAGGAAGAGGCATCCGGAATTCAGACCAAAATCCTTGAGCTAGAATCTGAAATTGCCACCTTGGATCCTGAATTTGCTTCAAAAAACAAGAAGTCTGTATTGATCACCACAGCGAGTGCTCGGAAAGCCAATTTTGAGCACTTTGTAGAAGTGACGGGATCTGTTGTTTCTAAGAAAAACGTAGTCATCTCGGCTGAAACAGGTGGTAGAATCCTGGAGATTCCAGCTATTGAGGGAATGCGTGTGCAGCGGGGTACTATTCTCGCTCGGATTGATTCTGAGTCGATCCAACGGAATATCGAGGAATTGGAGACATCACTGGACTTGGCTACCATGCTTTTTGAAAAGCAAAAAAGACTTTGGGACCAGGAAATCGGTACAGAAGTCCAATTTTTGGAAGCAAAAAACCGGAAAGAAGGACTGGAAAGAAATTTGGCTTCGCTGAAGACTCAACTGGATAAGACTGTCATCAGAGCGCCATTTACAGGTACCATTGAATCTGTCGATGTCAGACTTGGTGAATTGGTGCAGCCGGGAATGCCCATGTTTCAGTTTGTGGGTGAAAGTGATCTTTTTATAGAGGCTGATGTATCAGAGTCCTATGTCGGTGTACTCAGCAAAGGGGACAGCGTTCAGATTTCTTTTCCTTCCATCGGTGAAAGTCTGAAGACGAGAGTGAGTTCGGTAGGGGCAATTATCAATCCCAACAACCGAACCTTCAAGGTCGAGGTGTTTCTTCCCAATATGAAAATGGTGAAGCCCAACATGTTGACGGTTATGAAAATCAAAGACTATGAGAATGATGATTCAGTGATTGTTCCTAATCATTTGATTCTTAGCGACAATAAAGGTGACTACGTGTATATCGTTCAGGACGGTGTAGCGAAGAAGACCTATGTCAAGCGTGGTAAAACATTCAATGACAATGCAGAGATTTTAGAGGGTCTTCAAGGAAATGAGACCTTGGTAGACAAGGGTTTCAGAGAAGTAGGAGACAATTTCAACGTAAATATTGCACAAGGTTAAATCATGTCAGATCAACAAAAATTGAAAACCACTCGGGAATTTGGACTATCCAGTCTCAGTGTCGACAATTCCACCTCGGTGGTGATTTTGACACTGATTATTACCGTGCTTGGCCTGAGTGCTTATCGCAACATGCCTAAGGAAAGTTTTCCAGAGATAGTTATTCCAACGGTCTATGTGGGTACTCCTTATCCAGGTAATTCGCCTGTGGATATGGAAAACCTGATCACTCGACCCATCGAAAAGGAGCTGAAGTCCCTCAATGATGTGAAGGATATCAAATCCACTTCCGTACAGGATTTTTCTTCCATTGTTATTGAGTTCAATCCTGGAATTGAAATATCAAAGGCCATTCAGGATGTAAAGGATGCAGTAGATAAGGCAAAAAGTGAGTTACCAACTGACCTCGATCAGGATCCAAATGTGGTGGAGGTGAATACCTCGGACTTTCCGATCATGAATGTCAATATCTCTGGAGATTATTCAGAGACTGAGCTCAAGAAATTTGGAGAATACCTGGAAGACGAAATCGAGAAGTTACCAGAGATTTCCAAAGCAGATCTTGCCGGTACGGTTGAGCGTGAGATTCAAATCAACGCAGACCCCTACAAAATGGAAGCGACTGGGGTTACTTTCAACGATATTTCTGGGGCGGTGCAGTCTGAAAACGTGACTGTTTCAGGAGGAAATATCCGTTCAGGAGACTTTACCCGTACGCTTCGTGTTGATGGAGAGTTTTCAGATCCTCAGGATTTGCTAAACATTATCGTCAAAACAGACAATCAAAAGATCGTTTACCTTCGGGATGTAGCAAAGGTGGAAGACACATACAAAGAGCGCTCTTCATACGCCCGCAGCAAGAATCTCCCGGTAGTAACTATCAATGTGACCAAGCGATCAGGTGAAAACCTGCTCAATGCAGCTGATAAAATCAAGGTAATTATAGATGATGCAAAAGCTGATCGATTTCCACAGGACCTGGAAATCACCATCACCAATGATCAATCCAAGCAGACACGACTTCAAGTAAGTGATTTGGAAAACTCCATCATCTTCGGGGTGATTCTGGTGGTTTTGGTTTTGATGTTTTTCCTAGGCTTTAGAAATGCCTTGTTTGTGGGGGTGGCTATTCCCCTTTCCATGTTTATCTCCTTTTTGGTGCTAAACTCATTTGGAATTACGCTAAACCTAATGGTGCTTTTCTCCTTGATTCTTGCCCTAGGTATGCTAGTGGATAATGGAATCGTGGTTGTAGAAAATATCTACCGACTGATGTCTGAGGGAAAAAATCCAATTCGTGCAGCGAAAGAAGGAGTAGGGGAGGTTGCTTGGCCAATTATCACCTCAACAGCCACTACCTTGGCGGCCTTTTTGCCTTTGGCCTTTTGGGATGATATCGTCGGTGAGTTTATGAAATACTTGCCCATCACTCTGATTATCGTTTTATCCTCCTCACTATTTGTTGCCTTAGTAATAAACCCTGTGTTAACCTCCTTGTACATGAAGGTGGAGGATATCAACGTGGTGAAGAAAAAGCAAAAGCCGATTATCATAGCTGGTATCTTTTTGGTATTGTCCATCATATTTTACCTTCTAGGTTGGACGGCCTTTGGATCTTTGGCGCTTGTAGCGAGTGTACTGACCATCTTTAATGTTTTTGTGCTTCGAAAAGCTATCAGATGGTTTCAGACAGTCTTTTTAGTTAATCTGGAAAATAATTATGAAAAGACTCTCAAGTTCGCTCTCAGAGGTTGGAATCCTTATTTCTTCTTTGCTGGTGTAAATCTATTGTTGATTCTTTCGCTAGCCCTCTTAGTTGTTAGATCTCCGAAAATTCTATTCTTCCCAGACAATCAGCCTCAATTGGTCAATGTATTCGTGGAATTCCCAATCGGAACGGATATCGAAGCCACTGATGAATTTGTAGATAGGATGGAAGATGAAGTCTATCAGGCCTTGGATGAATTTCACCCAATCATCGAATCTTTCATCACTCAAGTCGGCGAGGGTACAGGAGACCCCACCGAAGGCCCAAGTAATGAGACTACGCCACACAAGGCAAAAATCACCATAGGTTTTGTGGATTACATCGATCGTCAAGGCGTGAATACCAATAAAGCCATGGAAGTGATCAGGAATCTTGCAGAAAAGTATCCCGGTGTGCTCATTACAGTCGATAAGCAGCGAAATGGACCTCCTGTAGGAAAGGCAGTAAATATTGAATTCATTGGAGAAAACTACGAGCAATTAATAGACTACGTAGGTAAAGCCAAAGATTACCTTGAAGAACAGAATATTCCTGGATTAGAGGAATTGAAAACTGACCTTTCTCTCGGTAGTCCTGAGGTGATCCTGGATATTGATCGAGAGAAAGCGCGAAGATTTGGCCTTTCAACATCCTCCATCGCAACGGAACTCAGAACAGCACTATTTGGACTAGAGGTTTCGAAATATAAAGAAGGAGAGGACGACTATCCGATCCAACTTCGATTGATGGATGACTATCGGTACGACATCAATACACTTGTCAATAAGAAGATTGGCTTCCGAGATAAGTTTGGTACAAAGAGAGAGGTTCCTATCTCAGCAGTAGCCGACATTCAATATGGCTCTACCTATGGATCTGTCAAGCGTAAGGATTTGGAGAAAGTCATTACCATGTATTCCAACGTACTGGATGGCTACAATCCTACTGAGATCAATCAAAAGATCAAGACCTTGATGGCTAGCTATGAAGTACCGGATCGTATTCAGGTCAAATTCACCGGCGAGCAGGAAGAACAAGCCAAATCACAGGAATTCTTGACTCGTGCACTGGGAATTGCTATTTCACTGATCTTCCTAATCATTGTGGCTCAGTTTAATTCTGTGACTACTCCATTTATCATTATGGCATCAGTCGTATTGAGTACGATCGGTGTATTCTTGGGGCTGGTCATTTTCAATATGGACTTTGTGGTAATCATGACAGGTATCGGGATCATCTCCCTAGCCGGAGTCGTGGTCAACAATGCCATCGTATTGATTGATTACACCAATCTGGTCAGAGAGCGAAGAAGGGAAGAACTCGGTGTCGATAAAGGGGCATTCTTAAGCTACGAAGACTTGATTGGAAGTATTATAGAATCTGGCAGAACCCGTCTTCGACCTGTGCTTTTGACAGCGATCACTACCGTACTAGGATTGATTCCGCTAGCTATTGGGATGAATATCAATTTTGGTAGCCTTTTGAGTTCTTTTGATCCTCAGTTCTACATCGGTGGGGATAATGCAGACTTCTGGGGTCCTATGGCTTGGACAGTAATATTTGGCCTAACCTTCGCGACTTTCCTTACGTTAGTAATTGTACCAGTTATGTACTTGCTGGCTGATAAGCTAAATATGGCTATACGCAAGGTAAAGGCATGATTGATTTAAGGTTGGTGGTTTTTTTATGACAAAACCCCCGCGGACAATGTCCGGGGGGTTTTTACTTTTTGAGAAAAATTGAAAGTTTTTCGAGTTAAATTCTGGATTTAACATATTTTAAAAGGGGAGGTCTGCTTCCTCTTTTTCGGCTTCTGAAGGTTGATTTTTACTGCCTCCAATGAACATAAAGTCATGGACAAGGATCTCAGTCTGATAGCGCTTTACGCCATCTTTGTCAGTGTAGCTACGGTTAGTGATTTTACCTTCGACTGCAAGTTCGGATCCTTTGGAAGTGTACTTAGCAATGATCTCGGCGGACTTGCCCCAAATGACCAAATTGTGCCAGGTGGTTTCAGTGACCTTTTCTCCCTGTTGGTTTTTGTAAGTTTCGTTGGTAGCCAAGCTCACCTTGCCCAATACCTTTCCAGACTCAAGAGTTTTTACTTCTACATTGTCACCTAGGCGACCGATCAATTGTACTTTGTTTCTTAGCGTGTTCATGATTACGTGTGTTTTGGTTAGAAATTTTGTTTTTGGTTTTCGCTAGAGGAAAACTTGATGATCCAAAGTTGCATTGGAGCCGGTTCATTACTCGGTAAGCAGTCGTTTGTATCCGTTTGTATCCGATAGTAGTCGTTTGCTGTCGGATAATATCCATTTATGGCTATTTAAAGCACTTTTTTCAAAAAGGATTATTAATAAAAAATATGGCTTATTAATCAGTTAATTGGTTTGGAAGTCCATTTTGAATAACTAATTCTAGCGGTTTCCTGACTTTTTCCACTAAAATAAAAACCGAAATAGATTGAATTAGCGGGTTGGGAAGGGTAATTTTGAAACAAAAATTTATGCGGAAAATACTATCCATTTCCTTTCTCCTTTTTCTGATCATAGGGAAGGTTTTTTCTCAAGACAGTACCAAAAATTATGTGATCTTGATTTCCTTGGATGGATTTCGTTACGATTATGTTGAGCGATTTAAGCCGGAAAATTTAAGTAAGTTTATTTCAGAAGGAACCGCTGCAGAAGCATTGATTCCTTCCTTTCCTACCAAGACTTTTCCCAATCACTATACCATAGCCACGGGACTGAAGCCTGAGCATCATGGTATCGTCGATAATAACTTTTGGAACCCAGAAAAGGAATTACGTTATTCTATTTCCAATCGAGCGGTGGTGACCGATGGATCTTGGTATGGAGGGACGCCACTTTGGGTCCTGGCTGAGCAAAATGAAATGACTGCCGCGAGTTACTTTTTTGTAGGGAGTGAGGCAGATATTCAGGGAGTGAGGCCATCTTACTATTATGACTATGATGGAAGAGTGCCAAATCTCCAGCGTATATCGAAAGTTTTCGAGTGGCTCCAGCTTCCTGAGGATGAGCGACCTCAGTTGATTACCATGTACTTTTCGGATATGGATGATACGGGACATCGATACGGTCCTGACAATGATGAGCAGCTGAGCAAGACTTTGAAAAGATTGGATCGGGAGTTGGGGGCTCTTTTTGAAGGGTTGAAAAGTTTGGATTTGCCAATAAACATTGTCTTGGTGTCGGACCATGGAATGCAGGCTGTACCAAAGGAAAAACTCATCAACCTGGCCCCTTTGGTAGAAGGCATTAATGCCCGAGTGGTCAACTCAGGAGCTTTGGTTCATTTGCATTTGGAAGACCCGTCGGAAAAGAATAAAGTCATCGAGACTATCGAAGCACGTGGAGAGCACATTCATGTAGTGGATGTGGAGGATAGGGAGTACTATCAGGATTTGAGCTTGCATCGTGACCTACTTGGTGATTTATTGATTATTCCTGATTTGGGATACTATTTGACTGATGATCGCGGAATTTTTCGCTACCAAAATCGTTCAGCGACTATGAAGACGGATGTTTTTGGAGAGCACGGATATAGCCCTGATTATAAGTCTATGCATGGAATTTTCTACGCTAAAGGACCTCAAATTAAGGAGGGTTTGGTTATTGAGCCTTTCGAAAATGTTCATATCTATCCATTGATCTGCAAAATTTTGGGTCTTCCTATTCCATCTAATATTGATGGAAAACTTGAGGTACTTGAACCCGTACTTAAAGATTGATGGAGCTTCGAAAGGAAATAGAAAGTCGAAAGGATGTGGATTTTTTGGTTCGTAGATTCTACGAAAAAGTTCGGAAGCATGAGCATCTAGGTCCGGTGTTCAATCATGTGGTCTCGGACTGGGATCATCATCTTGTACACCTAAGTGATTTCTGGGAAATGATCCTTTTGAATACGGGGCCGGGCAAAGGAAAATTCAATCCTGCTAAAGTTCATCGGGAAGTGGATGCAAAAGTAGACTATCGGGTCGACCAAGTTCATTTTGGGAATTGGCTGGAATTGTGGTTTCAGACTATTGACCGCTATTTCGTTGGAGAACAAGCCAACTATGCCAAAGAACACGCTCGAAGGATGGCGCATATGCTTTTTATGCGTATTTGGGAAGCTAGACCTCGCTAGGCTTTTTTATACTAAAACCTTGAAAATCAAGTGTTTTTTCCTAGATTAATTGAAGTTTAACGAGACAACCATATCTTATGACTTATTCAGTAGCTAGGGTAAATATTTTACGCCTCCTTTTTTCATTGGCTCTGATTTTTACTGCTTCAAAATCCTTTTCGCAGGAACTTCTATTTGACTCTAATGAAATCATCGATATCAAGATGGCTTTTTCAATCAAGGAACTTCGAAGCATCACAAATGACAGCACATTCACCGATGAATTGGTTTGGGTGAAGTCCCCGCAGGATGAGTGGGAAGAAATGCCTATCAAACTTCGGGTAAGAGGTAATTTTCGTCTCAAAAACTGCTATTATCCACCACTCCGAAAGAAGATTAAAAAGAAAAATCGGAAGGGGACTATGTTCGAAGAAAACAAGAACATCAAAATCGTTTTTCCATGCTCACGCTCAAAAACAGCAGATGCTTATTTGGCGAAGGAGTTTATGGCTTATCAATTATTTGAAGAGGTTAGCGAGTATGTTTTTAAAACTCGAATGATGCGGGTCACCTTCATCAATGAGGATAAAAAGGACGAGGAAGAAGAGATCATAGGATTTTTATTGGAAGATGATGATGATGTGGCAGATCGCTTTGATGGCGAAATTGTAAAAGATAAAAGGATTTTGGGAACACTTCTGGAAGACTTGCCAGCAGTCAGGCATGATTTCTTTCAGATGATGATTGGCAATACGGACTTTTCGGGCCTTTTCAAGCATAATTCTAAAACGCTCATGCTGCCCGGAGAGAAACTAGTCCCACTTGCCTATGATTTTGACATGACCGGCTTGGTGGATCCCCCTTATGCACAAGTGAGTGATTTGGTTGATATTGAAAATGTGACTGATCGATTATATCGAGGCTTTTGTAGGGAAAAGGAGGTTTTCTATGGGGTAAGGGACGAGTTTTTGCAAAAGGAAGAGCGAATTTTTGAGGTGGTGTCCAATTATGAAGAATACATGACTTCAAGTCAGTACCGAGAGTCTGTCCGCTTTTTGAAGAATTTTTTCGATATCCTTAAAAATGAAAGAGTATTTGAAAACCAAATTGTCCTAGCCTGCAGAAATTACTAGTTAGGTAATTTTCAGTGGAATGCTTTTTCCTGTGAATGGATATCTTGGAGAAAAATAGAATACTCTTATAAAAATTAGATCGTCAAATCGACAAGTCTTCCAAAAAAAAGACAATCGGTGCCAAAAGTCTTGGAGATATTCCAGCTCATTTTTTGGCTTATCCTATTGGATTCTTTTTGGTAGTCCTGCGGGCAAAGCATCCTTTTTACGGAGCAGAACTGCTTTATTGACTTCGCCTGTCCTCAACAAGATGCGGTCAATTAGCAGGATGCTGCTGCTGTGGTGCTTTCGGACTTGCTAGTTTGTAATCAAATTCATTTTTTGGCCTATCTGGCATTTCAATCCACAACCCTTTTGGGAAATGCCCTTTATAGATCAATTTTCGTTGCTTTTTTGAAATACCGTGCATTTATATTTAACATTGGAAACAAAAGTTCAGAAAGAAGAAATCACAAAAGTATGAAACGGATATTTTTTTTTATTTCAATGATTTGTCTCTCTCTATCCTCTGCTTGCAATGCTCAAGATCAAAGCGGAAAATCTCTTAACATTGAATGGAAGCTTATTGAAAATAAGCTTTCTGAGCCCTTTTCCCATCAGGCTAAATTTATAATCGAAAATCAGAGTGAGGAAGCTATTCAGCCAGGATGGAAGTTGTATTTCAACAGCGTATTTTTCGATTTGAACTCTCAACTCAAATCCCCTGACTTTGAGATCAAGCATTTGGCTGGGGATTTTTTTGTTTTAAGCTGCCAAGAGCGTGGGGGGATGATTCCTGCTGGTGAAAAGCTTGAAATCGAATACCTGAGTCGTAATCCTCATTTCAAAAATAGCCATGCGCCGGATGGACTAATTTTTACATTATCAGATGGAAGTATTGCTAGTAATCTGAGGTATCAAAAACACGAAATGAGTGTTTGGGACCTTGAAAAATATGCTGCAGGAAGTCCATTGCCTGTTCCCACCCCAGCTATTTTATTTTCTCAAAACGAATCGCTCAAGGAGCATTCTATCGATGAGATTCCTCCTTTTATTCCTACGCCTCGCTCTTGGACTACTCAGGGCCAAGCTGTTCAGGTTACTCAAGCAGGTTTGGCTGTGGTGGGGGATAAGGTTTTTGCTGAAACGGCCACTTACCTTACAAAGCAAATAAAAGCTCACTACAACCCTGAAGTTGACCGCGCAGAGAAACCGGTTCAGATTCGAATTTCGAGGAAGGAAGGCTTTCCATCAGAGGGTTATTCCTTGGAGATCCGGGACAGAAGAGTGTTAATCCTTGCTTCTGACGAAAAAGGCGCTTTCTATGGCGTCCAATCTTTTTTAGCATTGCAGTCAGCGGATTTCTGGGATGGACTTTCCAATCAATTGACTTTACCGCAGATTAGTATTTCTGATCATCCTGCTTATTCCTATCGGGGATTCTTCTTGGATGTAGGTCGTAATTTTATGCCCAAAGATGAGATTTTCCGGCTACTGGATTTGATGACTTTGTACAAGCTAAATACCTTCCACTTTCACTTGGCAAATGATGAGGGGTGGAGACTTGAGGTCAAAGCACTTCCTGAATTGACTGAATATGCATCTCAACGTGGTTTTTCTGAGAATGAAACCGGCTTTTTGTGGCCATTTTATGCATCTGGAGTAGAGAAAGGGCAATCACCCGGTTCCGGTTTTTATACCCAAGAGGAATTCAGAGAAATCCTTCTTTATGCTGCCGAAAGAAAGATTGAAGTGATTCCTGAAATTGGCTTTCCTGCTCATTCTCGAGCGGCTATTAAAGCGATGGAGAAGCGATACGAGCGATTTAGTCAGCTTGGAAAAATTGAAAAAGCTGAGGAATTTCGCTTGATTGACCCTAATGACAACTCACCTTATCTATCTGCCCAGAATTTTCGAGATAATACCATTTGTGTGTGTGGAGAATCTGTTTACAAATTTTTTGAAACGGTAGTTTCCGAAATTAAAGCGGTCTACGAAGATGCAGGACTTAGCTTGAAAACCTTCCATACGGGAGGAGATGAGGTGCCTCATGGAGTTTGGGAAAATTCTCCGCTTTGCGAGCAGTTTTTGAAAGAGAACAAGTCTATGTCTAAGGCGGGCTTGGGAGATTATTTTCGATCTCGAATTGGATATTTTTTGAAGCGTGAAGGTATCCAACAAGCCGGTTGGGAAGAGATAGGACAAAAGCTTGAAGACGGGGAAGTTATCCCTAATCCTGATTTTTCGGATCGCTCTTGGCAGCTGTATGCTTGGAATGCCGTTGCCGGTTGGGGAGGGGAAGATATGGCCTATCGATTGGCTAATGCGGGGTATCCTGTCGTGATCTCCTCCAGCGCCAATTACTATTTTGACCTTTCATCAAGTTGGGATCCTCGAGACCCAGGGCATACCTGGTCTGGAGTTACGAGCTTGTTCAATACTTGGCAAACTGTCCCGGGAAAATTCTACCTATCTCACGACGAGACCGTGGAAGGTAAGCCTTGGGATTGGGAAGTAGCGGAGCAATCATTTGAAAAACTCACCGAAAGGGGAAAAGAAAATATTCTAGGGATTCAAGGACAGATTTGGACGGAGACAGTAAAAAGCCCAGAAATGCTTGAATCATACCTTTTACCTCGTTTCTTGGCACTTGCCGAACGTGCATGGGTCGGAGATCCAGATTGGTCGGATGCAAGCACTACTCGGGAAAAATTAGAAAAGCGCGAATTGGAGTGGAATAGCTTCGTCCACCGAGTCGGTCGAATGGAAATTCCTAAGCTGGAAAAAATTAATGGAGGATATGAAATAACCATTTCACCACCTGGGCTTCAGCTGCGTGATGGAATGGTACATGCTAATGCTGAATTACCTGGATTGAGTATCCGTTACACCACAGATGGTTCTGAACCTACAGCAGAAAGCTCTCTCTATTCAGAACCTATTCCTTTTTCAGAAAAACTCCGATTTAGAGCATTTACAAAAAGTGGCCAGGGTAGTCATGTGAGTTGGTTGGAAGATTAAAGCGGAGGAACTTGGCCCTTGTATTTCTCCAAAAGGCTGTCATTATACTTTTCTCCCTCTTCGGTATTGGCACTGATGAAAAGTTCTGGAATCGTGCCAGCTTTGACTAAGCTCTCCACAGCCTGAGCCATGATGGCTTGAAGCAGTGCTGCTCCTACCACAGTGGAAGTAGCTCCTACTTTTCCGGGAATTCCTGAAATCTCAACTGCGGCATCACCGATTTCACCCTGATTGTCTAAAACCAAATCGCTCACTTGGTAAAGCTTCAAACCGGAACTATGTCGTGATGTCACGGATCGACTATGAGCAAGGTTGGTAATACAAATTACCTTTGCTCCTTGATTTTGGAATGCTTGAGCAAGTTCAATCGTTACAGCATTTCTCCCTGAATTTGAAGCGATTATAAGGATGTCCTTTGAACTTAAGTTTATTTCACTCAGGATTTTATAGGCATAGCCTTCTTCCCGCTCGAGAAGAGAACTAGTAGACGCGCTTTCATGAAGCATCAAGGGTGGATCTAATATTGGGTAAACCCTTGCAAATCCCCCTGCCCGATAAAAAATTTCTTCTGCCAAGAGATGAGAATGGCCTGTTCCGGCAGTGAAAATCCATCCTTCATTTTGAATAGTGCTTGCGACCCATTCTGAAGCTTGAAGTATCTCTTGCTCCTGTGAGAAAGCTCCTTCGAGTTTAGAGAGGATGAGTTGCTGAAATCGTTCAAATGCTTTTTCCATGGTTTCAGTTCAAAAGAATCTCATCGACAAATACCCATCCTTTGGCTCCTGCTCCGGGATGCCAAGGTGGAAGTGATTGGATGGGGTAGAGCTTGACTTGGATTTTATCAAAATCAGCATCCTTCAAAGAATAGGAAAGAAGTTCGGATCTGATTTCTCCTATTTTTTCGGACTGTTCTGGTTTTGCAGAATGAATAATGGTGCTTTTTCCATTCTTCCAACCAATGATTTCTACCCGAGTAGGAGGAAAAATATAAGCTGATTCATTGTATAATAAACTAATCGCCAATTCTGAAATTGACTGACTTTCATCCAGCATCAATTCAGCTGCAAATGGATCCTCGCTGTAGCCGAGCCATTCCCCGGAAGTGTGATTATTTTCACCTTTGATTTGGTCGAAAAGCGTCTCTTCAAGATCGCCCTGATATCTTGGGTTTGGATCTGTCAATAGGCGATATTTTGCCGGTTTGATTCCGGATTTCATAAATACGGAGCTGACTTCCTGTGATCCAATCCAACCTTTTGCAAAAGCTTTTGCCCTAATTTTCCCGGAGCTAACCACTGAGATGGGTGAATCATAAACCGGACTTGATAAGCTGTCTGGTTTGGTTCCATCAATGCTGTATCGGATTTCAACACTCGGAATAGGGTGAATGAGTTCTATTTCCAGCTTTTCTGTGAATAAAGTGCGCTCCTGTTTGATTCTTGGAGGATTGAGGGGAATAATGACATCCGCTCCATCAAAGCCATAGTCAATTTCGGTATTTGGTAACTCCGCTTTTAAATTGGTTTTTTGCTCTGCAGATAATCCTGTCTGCCAGAGAAAAAGCTTTTGAAGGTTTTTCAACTCCGAAATTCTCTCCAAAGCAGTTTGTGAAAGTTGAATTCCGGAAAGGGAAAGTTCTTTCAAGCTCTCAACCTTCGGAAAGCGCTCCAATTGATCCTCATCAAACTCTGCAAAATTCAAGGATAGCTTTTCAAGATTTGGAAAGTCATTTAGAAAATCCAGAGATGCATTACCAAGAGGCATTTTGTCCAAATTCAAGGAAATCAATTGAGTACTAATCTCCTGTAAGTCAGAAAGTGAATTTGGGTCAAAAGCAGCAATTCCAAAGTAGGAGAGTTCCAATGCAGGGGACTCAGGATAGATGGGATTTACTTTTCTGAAGAATGTATTCAGTTCTTTAAGCTTTTCATCAGACACTGAATCAAAATCGTATTCCGGCTTATTATCGAAGGTATTAGACGCAAATTGAAATAATTCATGCTCTTCAGGAAGATCAGCGACTTTTTGATCAAAACTAGCTCCAGAATTGACCCAAGCAGTCAAAATATTCATTTCCTCTTCGGTGAGCTGAGTCTTATTCTTAGGAGGCATATGCTCTTCCTCTTCCAAGGGCAGATTGATTCGTTGAATTAAAAGGGAGTTGTCAAGGTCGCCAGCTAGGACAAAAGGTCCTGATTTGCCACCTTTTTGCAAGCCTTCTACAATATCCATTCGAAGCTCCCCTTTTACTTTTCCATCTCGATGGCAGCTTTCGCACTTGCTCTTTAGAATCGGTCGGACTAGGTGCTCAAAAACTTCCGCCTCAGCTAGAGTGGCCTCAGGTTCAGCTGTTTTGAGTGGAGCAAGTAAGAAATCCTCCCCATGCGTGATGGCAGCTCCCCAATGTCCTGTCAAAACAATACAAAGCATCAAAAGGACAGAAGGAATTTGAAGGGCTTTTTGCTTTCTTTTTTGAAAAAAATAGAAAAAACTTCCTCCCCAAAAGGTGATCATACCGGCCCACTGATGCCAAAAGAGCGCATCGCCTTCGTATCCTTCACTGGATATAACCAAGCCTGCGATGACCGTGATCCCGGAGAAATTTGCGCCCAAAAGCAAAAGAAAAGGAGCAATCTGTGCGTATGCTTCATTTTTGTAAGACCTTGGTAAAATCCAAAACAACAATCCTCCCATCACCAAAACTATGGGGAAGTGTAAAAGTAGGGGGTGAGCTCTTCCCAATACTTGAAGAAAAGGTGGAATACTTGCGATTTCTATTCCGACTAAAAGAATCGCGGAAAAGCCAAACCAAACGAAAAGTAGGTTTTCTAGAATTGCTGATACGTTAACGCGGGATCGGGCCATTTAGACTAAAATATCTTTGACTACATGACCGGAAACATCTGTCAGCCTGTACCTTCTTCCAAGATGTTTATAAGTAAGCCTTTCGTGATCTATTCCCATCAAATGAAGAATGGTCGCTTGGAAATCATGGACATGAACCGGGTTTTCGGTGATGTTGTAACCAAACTCATCCGTTTCTCCATACACCATTCCCGACTTCACCCCGCCACCGGCCATCCAAATGGAGAAAGCTCGAGGGTGATGATCTCTTCCGTAGTTTTCAAGCGTTATTTTTCCCTGGCAGTAATTAGTCCTTCCAAATTCCCCACCCCAAATTACAAGTGTCTCATCCAAAAGTCCTCGCTGTTTCAAGTCTGTAATCAGTGCAGCAGATGCTTGATCTACATCCTTAGCCTGCATAGCCATTTGACTGGGGAGATTATCATGCTGATCCCAGCCTTGGTGATACAATTGAACAAAGCGAACGCCGCTTTCAGATAATTTTCGTGCAAGTAGGCAGTTGGCAGCATAGGTGCCCGGTACGAGGCAATCTGGTCCATAAAGCTTCACGATGGAATCAGGCTCTTTGGAGACATCGGTGATTTCCGGTACAGCAGTCTGCATTCGAAAAGCCATCTCGTATTGCTGGACTTTTGCAGTGATAGCCGGATCGTTGAATTCCTTGAAGCTCAAATCATTCATGGCGGCTATGTGATCTAGCATTTTTCTCCGTTCATTTCTACTCATGGAATGAGGGTCCCGGAGATAAAGCACTGGATCCTCTGAATTTGAGAACTGTACACCTTGATGCGTGGCATCCAAAAAACCATTGCTCCAAAGTTTACTGTAAACACCCTGACCATTTCCTCTGCCGCGGCTTAGAAGCACGCAAAAGGCCGGTAGGTTGTTGTTTTCACTTCCTAGCCCATAGCTTAGCCAAGAACCCATGCTAGGTCGGTTTCCTACCTGAGCTCCTGTTTGAAAGAAGGTCAAAGCAGGATCATGGTTGATGGCCTCCGTATGCATGGATTTGATGATACAGATGTCATCTACTACTTTGGCGGTGTAGGGGAAAATGGAGGAAATCCACGCTCTGCTTTCTCCATATTGATTGAAGTCATAGTAGGAGCCAACTAAAGGAAACTTATCCTGTCCGGCGGTCATACCCGTCAATCGCTGTCCCATCCGGATAGATTCAGGTAAATCCATCCCGTAGTTTTTCTGCAAAAGTGGTTTGTAATCAAAGGACTCAAGCTGGGAGGGAGCCCCATTTTGAAAAAGGTAAATAACTCGCTTGGCTTTGGGAGCAAAGTGTGGCAAAGCGGCCATGATAGCATCTTCTGCTTCTGATTTACCTGAAAAAAGGTCTGGAATCAATAGAGATCCTAAGGCGGCACTGCCTAGTCCCAGACTTAATCTGGAAAGGAATTTCCTTCTGTTCAGACTTAATCCATGCTCCAAAAACTCCTTCTCCATCGCTATATCTTAGTTATTGTTTCTTCTAAATTGTACAGACTGACAATCACCTGCATCAGCGCAGCAGTTCTGGGATTAATATCCTCCTCTCGGAGTGGATATTCTCCCACGTCGAGGGTGGGCTGGATGGTCTCCGGTTCTGATTCAAATCGCTCCAACTGATCTTCTAAATAGTCAGAAATCAAGGAGGCTTCCGAGGCTTTCATCGGTCTACAGAGTATGCGTTTGAAAGCTTCTTCAATGGCTGCTTCAGCATCTGAATGTTTATCGTTCAGCTCACTCGCCAGGACACGAGCAGCTTCCAAAACCATGGGGTCATTGAGCATGACAAGAGCCTGAAGGGGCGTGTTGGTTCTTCCTCTGCCTACTTCGCATCGATCTCGATTACTAGCGTCGAAGATGATTGCTTTTGGAGGTGGGACAGTCAGTTTGATAAAATTGTAAATTCCTCTTCGATAAAGGCTTTCTCCAGTATCCTGCTCATATTTTGCCAATTCTCCCCGGCCCGAGGTTGCTGCTTCCCAAATACCATCAGGCTGATAAGGCTTTACGCTAGGCCCTCCGACTTTTTGCACCAGAAGACCACTACTTGCCAATACCAAGTCCTGGATATTTTCAGCCGGTAATCTCAATCTCGGAGCTCGAGCCAAATACACGTTTTCCGGATCGGTTTTGAGATGTCTGTCTGTGATTTGAGCAGATTGTCGATAGGTGGCCGAAGAAAGGATTTGTTTTAGAAGGCGTTTGATGTCCCAACCGTTTTCCATAAAGTCTACAGCAAGCCAATCCAGCAGTTCGGGATGGGAGGGAAGGTCCCCTTGCATACCAAAGTCCCCCGCCGATTTTACGATGCCTGTTCCGAAGATTTCTTGCCAAATCAAATTAACAAATACTCTGGCAGTCAAAGGGTTGTCTTTATTGGTTGCCCATTGAGCCAGTCCCAGTCGATTTTTGGGGAGATCATCCGAAAACTCTAGGATGGATGCTGGTGTGGATGGATTTACAGGGTCGGTGGGAGCGTCATATACGCCACGATCCAAGATGTAAGTTGTACGGGCTTCTTGCTCATCTAACTCACCCATCACGGAAATACTCAGTTTAGTAGTGTCCGAGTGATTGATAAAATCCAGAATTCCTCCCAAGTCTTCCTGCTCTACCCAAAGAATGGGGGTTTTGGCGGGCTTTGAGATGCTGACATCTCCTTCAAAACCTTTTTCCCGACTATTATTGAAAAAGGCGAAAAGTTCAAAATATTCCTTCTGTGAAAAAGGATCGTACTTGTGGTCGTGACATTGTGCGCACTCCATGGTAATGCCGAGTACCCCTGTGCTGAAGGTGTTGGTTTTATCCAAAACATATTCGATGCGGTATTCTTCATCTATCACGCCTCCCTCTTCGGTGTATTTGTGATTTCTGTTGAAAGCTGTGGCCAAAATGGTTTCCTTGGTCGGATTGGGAAGTAGATCCCCGGCCAGTTGCCAAGTGATGAATTGATCGTAGGATAAATTATTATTGAAGGCATGAATGAGCCAATCCCGATACGGCCATTGGGTTCGGATATTGTCATCTTGATAGCCATAGCTGTCCGAGTATCTTGAAATATCCAACCAAAGGATCGCTAGCTTTTCTCCGAAGCTTTGCTCTGAAAGAAGATTATTCAATAAATCTTCGTAGGTGTTTTCTCCTTCGAAACCCTGATATCGCTCCAAGATTTCCGGACTAGGAGGAAGGCCAGTCAGATCCAAACTTGCTCGCTTGATCAATTCATAATCTTCGGCCTCTGGGTTGGGTTCTAGCCCTTTTTCCTTCATCTTCTTCCAGGTGAAATGATCAATTTCATTTCTAGCCCAGTCAGAAGTTTCAGGGATTTGTTTTTTTTCTGGCTTGACAAAAGCCCAATGAGGTTCGTATGCAGCTCCTTGCTCAATCCATTTTTTGATCAGCTCAATCTCTGAATCCAAAAGCTTCAAGTTGGACTCAGGAGGTGGCATTTGTTCGGATGGGTCCTCCGATGTAATTCTATGATAGACTTCTGATGCATTTGGATCTCCAGCTACCAGAGCGAATTTACCCGGGTTTTCTTTCAGGGCTTCGAAGGCTCCTGTTTCGGTATCCAGTCTTAATCCAGCTTCCCGCTTATTGGCGTCGGGTCCATGGCAGGCGAAGCATTTATCAGAAAGGATGGGGCGAATATGAAAGTTGTAGCTGATTTGATCTACAGCTACCAACTCAGGAGAATTAGATGTGGTGCCTGTACATCCCCATCCGAATAAACCCGTGAGTAATAGCGTATAAAACGAATATTTTGCCGACAATTTCAAAAGCTGAATTGGATTATTTTGGAAAAGTAAGTTAAACAAAAATTTTCAAAAAGTTTTTCTCTTTTTTTAAAAAAAGAGGTTTATCAAGACTTGAAAAAAAATCACGATCTCGTGTTTAGGAGACAAAAAGGATGATTTGAAGGCAAAAAAAAAGCCCAGACCTAAGTCTGAGCTTTGTGCACTCGGAAGGATTCGAACCCTCAACCCTCGGAGCCGAAATCCGATATTCTATCCAGTTGAACTACGAGTGCCTATTCCGATTTAGCTTTGAAGTACTCCTTGTACTTTTTCAGCTGCTTCTTTCAATGTAATTGCTGAGAAGACCTTCAATCCTGATTCATCGATAATCTTGGCACCTTCTTCCGCATTGGTACCTTGGAGTCTCACGATAATTGGAACGCGAATATCGCCAATAGATTTGTAAGCTTCAACAACTCCGCTAGCAATTCTATCACATCTTACGATTCCTCCAAATACGTTGATCAAAATTGCCTTAACATTAGGATCCTGAAGGATAATTCTGAATCCGGCTTCGACTGTAGTCGCGTTAGCACCTCCACCTACATCCAGGAAGTTTGCAGGCTCACCACCGGACAATTTGATCATATCCATGGTTGCCATCGCTAGTCCGGCTCCATTTACCATGCAACCTACGTTTCCGTCAAGCTTCACGTAGTTTAGACCAGATTTGCCAGCTTCCACTTCCAATGGATCCTCTTCAGAGATATCGCGAAGCTCAGCAAGGTTTTTCTGACGATACAATGCATTGTCGTCCAGGTTTACCTTAGCGTCTACAGCTAGGATTTTGTCATCTGAAGTCTTCAATACGGGATTGATCTCAAACTGAGAGGAGTCAGTTCCTTCGTATGCCTTGTAAAGAGCAGCGATGAATTTGACCATTTCTTTGAAAGCATTTCCGCTCAGGCCAAGCTTGAAAGCAACCTTTCTTACCTGAAAGCCTTGCAATCCTACTTTCGGATCGATCCACTCTTTGATGATTTTCTCAGGAGATTTTTCTGCAACCTCTTCGATATCCATTCCGCCTTCTGTAGAAGCCATGATTACGTTGCAACCTTTGGCTCTATCTAGGAGGATAGATAGATAATATTCCTTTGGTTCTGAATCGCCCGGATAGTAAACGTCCTCAGCGATCAAAACTTTGCTCACTTTCTTGCCTTCTTGACCCGTCTGATGAGTTACAAGTGTCCCGCCAAGGATATTCTTAGCTTTTTCACCTACTTCCTCAAGTTTTTTGGCCAAAACCACGCCATTTGAACCGGTTTCTTGGATTTTACCTTTTCCTCGACCACCAGCGTGGATTTGAGCTTTGATCACATACCAAGAGGTACCTGTTTCCGCGTTCAACTTAACTGCAGCTTCGTGGGCAGCTTCTGGACTGTCTGCTACGATTCCATTTTGAATTCGGACACCATAGCCTTTCAATACTTCTTTCGCCTGATACTCGTGTATGTTCATTGCTCAAAATTTTTGGCGAAGTTAAGCCCTTCAGCTTTATAAATCAAACCTGAAAAAATCCTTTTTTATCAAAAAAAAGCCTTTAATTCCCATTTTCTAAAAATATCCAACTTGCTAATCCTTTTGAAAAAAATCTATAATGCTGACTGCCAGAGAGATTCATAAGTCCTACGGAAACCTTCATGTTTTGAAAGGAGTAAACCTTGTAATTTCATCTTCGGAGATTGTTTCCATCGTGGGTTCCTCCGGTGCTGGAAAAAGTACGCTTTTACACATCTTGGGCATTTTAGATGAGCCTGATTCCGGTGAGGTTTTGATTGAAGGGAAAAATATCTTCGCCCTGAACCGAGATAAGCTAGCCACCTTTCGCAATCAGACGGTAGGCTTCATTTTTCAGTTTCACAATCTTTTGCCGGAGTTTACGGCCTTAGAAAACATTCTGATCCCAGGATTTATCCAAGGGCAATCCGAGTCTAAGTTGAAAAAAAGAGCATCAGAACTAGCGGAAATCCTATCCATCAGTCATCGATTGGATCATAAGCCTTCTGCAC
>LJXT01000028.1 GCA_001314815.1 Algoriphagus marincola HL-49 | reverse complement strand
CGATTGATATTGCTGATATGCGCTCCTAGGAAAAGGGACGGACTCAGCTCTGTCACGCCTCCAATGCTGACTACCAATCCTCCTGCACTTCCAAATCCTTCGATTTGCGTTTGCGCCCATTCCAGCTTGATTCCAAAGCTGCTGATCCCAAGCGTATTTGAATATCCTACACCCAGACTTTGCTGATTGAGCAGCGGCCCACCAAAGCGGCTAATTCCTGCGCCAAAAGTCCCCCAAGTATTCCGAAAACTTCCAGCTAGACTAAAGGTGGAAAGTTCCTTGAGATTGTATCGGTGGTCATAGCCAGCTACAATTCCCGTGTAGCTTGCCCGGTCCAAAGCTCCGATATTATTGAAGTAAGACCAGGTGTCCGGAAGGTGAACCCGCATATTTCCCAGAGCTATCATTCGGGCCCCATGCGTTTGGGTCAGGGGGTCATTTTGTGCAAAAGCAAATAGAACTATCCCCCAGGTCAAAGTAAAAGTTAGGACCTTTTTCATCGGAGTCAATCAAAAGTCTCCTTTGAATTTAGGTAAAAAATAAAAAATCACAAATACTTGTAATTAATTATTGCTAAGTCAATTAGAATGGGGCTTTGAAATTTAAGAAAAGATTTCCCTGTCCTGAATTGTTGAGTGAATATTCCAGTCTGAACACGGCATCATAAAAGCCTACCATGTCAATTCCCAATCCATAGCCATAAAGGTATTGATTAGTCAATTGTGCATTCTCAGGAAGTCTGTTTCTATCCTTCACATAGCCGTGGTCGAAATTAGCACTGAGGTAAAAACGAAATGGAATCGTGCTGAATTGCTCAAGTGGCATCACATTCGAAATATCGATCGCCCAATCGAGGAATTTCCAACGGAATGAGTTTTTGTGTACATACAGCTGCTGACCTTCAATCACGTTCAATTCATAGCCTCGAATGAAGTTCGGATTATATCCCACACCCCGTACGAGTGTATAAGGCTGATTTGGACTCAAAAACCAGTTGGCGGTCAGGCCTGTTGCAAAATGTAACTTATCATTAATCGGCAAATACTTATTCGCTGTAATGCTCACCTCTATCTCATCAATATCATCAGTATTGAAAATTCCATACTTGGTTGCTGTTGCTTGAAGCAATTCACCTTTGGTAGCGTAGGCAGCTAGGTCACGATTGTCATGACGGAAAGTATAACTCATGTAGAGGTAGCGGAGCGAGTTGTCACCATGTAGAAAGTAGTTGGGATTTTCAGTCAAAACATCTTCGTCCACTGTATTGGATGAATAGCCCAATGTCAAAAAGTGGAAATTGTAGAATGTTCTCCGATAGGTATATTGAACAGCGGCCGTAAGGCTTTTTCGAAGAATATCCTCAGTTTCATTGGTGAAAAAGACCTGTCGATTATCTGCCGATCGAATGGCCAAAGTCTTTTGCTCAAAGAATGTGATCTGTGTAGCAAGTCCGTGTTTTTGATTCTTATCGATGTATGGTTTGCTATATCGCAAGTCCAATGCTCGAGTAAACCCAAGTTGCCCACTAAATCTCAACTTTTCATTTCTACCTCCCACATTGCCATGCGAGACCCGAAGGCCAAAATTTACCCTCGAAAGATCCCGGTTTTGGTTGGTCCACCACTCGGAGAAGTTACGGTCCGCCAGTTCAAATATGATGGAAGGTATGATATACCAACGCTCCTTTACTCTAATCAGGATTTCTACCTGATCATCTTCTGTGAAAAGCGGCGTTATCTCTACTGAGGTAAAAAGCCGTAGATTGTAGATTTTATTTTGGTCAGCCTGTATGATTTCTAGAAAAGTATCCCAATTGTAATAGTGTCCACTAGTAAAGTCAAGCTCTCTAAGAATGATATTCTTCTGTGTTTTTTCATTCCCTATGATGAAAATATTGTTGATATAGACACTGTCAGGTGGGCTTTGCCTTCCCGGGGCTAGGCTAGTATCCTGTGCATATAGTTTTTCAGTCCAACCAAGTGCTAGCAGTAGAAAAAATAAAATATGTGCAAAAGGATTTTTCACCGGGAATTTTCAATCAATAGTTTTGGTTTTCAAATCAATCAGACCATTCAAACAACACATGTGGAAAAACCTTGTTAGAAAGATCGCCATTTTTCCGGTATTGGTTTATCAGTATACGATATCGCCACTTTTTCCTTCCTCTTGTCGGTATACACCCACGTGTAGTCACTATACGAAAGAAGCCATCCTCAAGCATGGACCTTTGAAAGGGGGGTGGTTAGGAATCAAAAGGATTTCCCGCTGTCACCCTTGGGGAGGTCAGGGTCACGATCCTGTTCCTTGATCTTTGATGGGTTTGAGTCCGTTTTTCAAAGCTTTGACGATCAGGAATATTCCTCCTAGTACCAAAGGAATACTCAGTAGCTGACCCATATTGTACTGTAGCCCCTCTTCGAATTCCACTTGGTTTTCTTTGAAAAACTCCCACACGAAGCGCATTCCAAAAACAAAAACCAGGAAAAGCCCCAGAAGAAGTCCTTCCGGCACCTGTTCTTTGTATCTCCACCAAATTCCTATCAAGACTAAGAAAATGACAAAATAAGTCACTGATTCATAAATTTGCGTTGGGTGTTTGGCTCTACCAAATGTTTTGACAATTGCGATAAAGCTTTCTCTATCTTCCTCAAGTGTCAAATCGAGCGGGGTTTCAAGGGGCTCGGCAAAATACTTTTTGGAGCTATTAAACTGCGTGAGGGCATACTTCACGTCGCTTTGTAGGGTGTTTTCTAAAGTCTCTTTGTTAAAATCACCTTTGCTAATTTCGATTCTCACATTTACCGGGACAATCCCATTTCCGGTGAGTTCATCACTTCGATCATCTGGTTTGTAGGCGTCGATCGAAACAATGGGTACTCGCAAGGATTCCAGTATTTCCTCCAAATCGCGTGCGTAAACAATTCCATGATCGCTTTCCATATCTTTTCCCCCGATCTCCGAATTCATCAAATTGCCTAATCGGATTAAGGCTCCGGTCAAAGCGGTTACGATGACGATTCGGTCTACTACCCAGAGATAACTTTGACCGGGCGTTTTGCGGGCATACATCCATAGCGCAATCAAAATGGCTATGGCTGCCCCGTGAGAAGCAAGTCCACCTTCCCAGACTTTCAAAATTTCTATCGGATTACTCAAATATTTGGCGGGCTCGTAGAATAACACATGCCCCAGTCGGGCGCCGATTATAGTAGCCAGCACCATATAGATGGTCAGTTTATCGACCAATTCCTCCTTATGCCCTTCTTTTTTGAAGAAGTAGACCATAAACTGTTGGGAAATGATGAAGCCAAGGGCAAAAAGAAGACTATACCATCTTAGTCGATCAAATCCGGGGATTACAGCCGGGTTTGGATCCCAGACGATGTAATTTAAAAACTGTGTCAAATTCATGGGATATTAAGCTTTGTCCAATTGTGCGAGTTCTTCGGTAAATCCTTGAGAAAGGATAGGGAATCGATACCAAGTTTTTGGGTCTACATTAAATTGATCCAGATGGAAGGAAGGAGCGAGTCTTTCTCGCTTCCACTGATTCCGTGCCCAAAGTTGAAAGAATTTTTTTACATAACCTTTCAATTCATCTGGATTCAGATCCAGTTCTTCTTTTAAGAGCCAATAAATGTCCATAGGGGATCGTCTATCCCGAATTGCTAGTTTTTCGATTTCCACAATTAGCGAATAGGGCATCAGATCCTTCTCGTCCGTTTGCTTTCGTTCACTTGGTCGGAGTTCGGCAGTGGGCCGCAGTGAGTTTACTTTTTTAAGTCCCGGGCGATTGAGGTTTTCCTCTGCCCACCTTAACCAATGGAGTACAAAATATTTATCAACTGCCGCAATCGGGGAAATGCTTCCGCTTGTATCGCCATCCATTGTCGTATAACCTACATCGCCTTCCGACCGGTTGGAAGTAGCTAAAAGTAGCGCATTGTTGATATTGGCTAGCATCCAAATAATAGGAGAGCGTGCCCGTGCCTGAATGTTTTGCAAGGTGATATCATCCTTTTCCCAAGTCAGCTTCCTTCCCAAGGCATTTTCGATCTTAGAAGTGTAGGAAGAAACCTCCTCATCGATTGTCCAATGATAAAACTTAGCCCCAAGACTTTCAGCCAAGGATTGAGCGCTTTCAAGCGTGTCTTTGGATGAGTTGGAGGTACCTTGGTAGGCGGTGGTCAAAAGTTCATTAACTAGAAGTTTTTCGGGATCAGTTGAATAGTTTTCCCAGTGATTCAAACCGATCTTTTGACAAAATGCTTGTAATCCTAGCTCTTGGAGACCTCTGCGGACCATCTCTGCAACCAATACAGCAATGGTCGAGGAGTCTGCCCCACCGGAAAGCGAAAGTACAAAGCCTTTGCTTTTACTTTTTCTCAGGTAATCAAAAAGACCCAAGGCAGAAGCTTGAGCGAATTCCCACTCCTTGGGATGGATTTCTGCAATTTCTTGCTCCTCATCCTTGTAGTCGAAGGTCATGACCTGATAGTCTTGAAAGGAGAGAAGTTGATTTCGATAGAGAATCCTTCCTGACTTGGCGAAAAGCGCCTCTCCATCAAAAATCATCCTTCCGGATTCATTTCCAAGAAGGTTTACATAGGCATAAAAGCAGTCAAAAATCTTTGAGCTTTCTTCGATTAATTGCTTACGCTCAAGGGTTTTGCCCATGGCAAAATGGCTTGCACTGGGACTGATGATCAACTCTACTTTTCGATCACAAAATCTATAGCCCGGCCTTTCTTTTCCTCTCCAAGCATCTTCACAGATCTCAAATCCGTAATGAATTCCTTCCTTTTCGAAGGTAATATCGCCAAAGGGGATTTTCTCTCCAAAGAAATCAACTTCGATCTGTTCATTGGCTTTCCAGGGAGTAAACCAGCGGAATTCATAGTGAACGCCGTCGATCGCCATAAACTGCTTGGCTACAAAGCCTTTCAGCTTACCATTCTCTAGCAATGCCATGGTATTGTAGACCTTGTCTTGGATTCGGTAGGGGAGACCCACGGCAATCGTTACACCCTGGCTATGAGAAAGAAGTAAATGGAGTTGGTCTAAAGCTTTTGCTGGGTACCAATAGCTGAGAAATAGATCTTCTGAGCCATAGCCAGTAATACAGAGCTCAGGAAAAAAAATAAGTCTTGCACCTTCTTGCTTTGCTTGGTCGGTCGCAGCAATGATTCGCTGGAGATTTCCCGTCCAGTCTAGGGGTGTCTGATTGACTGTGGCAAGTGCTAATTTCATACTGATTGAAGGGAAATCCTAATGGGGGATTTTTAATTGTTCGCAGGCAATTTTAGAGGCCTCCTGTTCTGCTTTCTTTTTAGTGGGGCCTTTTCCAACGGCTACGTCTCTATTTTCTATTCTCAAAGCTACAACAAACTCTTTGTACCGCTGGTTGCCATTGATTTCAATTATCTTAAAATCTACCTCCTTATTTTCCTTTTGAGTCCATTCGATGATTTTTGATTTGTAATTAGAGGTGGTTGCAATCATCCCTTGGATATCAAAGTGAAGGAGGATGCGCTGCAGGATAAAATTCTTGGTGAAAGCATGACCCCGATCAAGATAAATGGCCCCGATCATCGCTTCCAAAGTATCCCCATAAAGAGATTTATTCGCAGTAAAGGGCCTGTCCTCAATATACTCCCAGAGCATATTTTTGATTCCGATTTTGATTCCGGTCTGATTTAGGCTTTCCCGATTGACAAGTTTGGAGCGAGTTTCGGTGAGGAAGCCCTCATCCCGTAAGGGGTATTTTTGGAAAAGGTATTCGGCAATGACTGAACCGAGAACGGCATCACCCAAAAACTCTAAGCGCTCATTGCTTACTCGATAGCCTTGTGGGCTTTCTTCCCCCAAAGCCGCCGGCGTCAAGGCCAGCTGATAGAGGGAAATATTAAAAGGCTTGCCTCCAATCATCATTTTGATGGAGGAGGCAAGCCTTTTGTCTTTTTTACTCAGAAATAAGTTTTGAATTCCCAGACGCTTCAGCAAATTCAACTGGTAATCAGTTTATTTTCTTAAAGATGACGGAACAATTATGTCCGCCAAAACCGAAGGTATTACTCAAGGCGACATTGACATCACGCTTTTGAGCCTGATTGAATGTCAGATTAAGTTTGGGATCAAGGTTTTCATCATCCGTGAAATGATTGATCGTCGGAGGAATGATCCCGTGTTTGATCGCCATGATAGATGCGATTGCCTCGATGGCTCCTGCAGCACCCAATAAGTGGCCTGTCATGGACTTGGTACTGGAAATATTGAGCTTGTAGGCGTGTTCTCCGAATACCTTTTGGATTGCTTTGGTTTCACTCACATCACCAAGTGGAGTGGAGGTTCCATGCACATTGATATAATCGATATCCGTTGTACTAAGATTGGCATCCTTCAGTGCAGATTCCATCACTTCGCTAGCTCCTAATCCCTCGGGATGTGGAGCAGTAATGTGATTAGCATCCGCAGACATTCCACCACCGACTAGCTCTGCATAGATTTTGGCACCTCTGGCTACGGCATGCTCATACTCTTCAAGAATAAGCGCTCCGGCACCTTCACCCAACACAAAACCATCTCTATCCTTATCAAATGGTCTAGAAGCCGTTTCAGGTGAATCGTTTCTTTGCGACAATGCTTTCATCGCATTGAATCCTCCGATTCCTGCTTCAGTTACAGCTGCTTCAGAGCCACCTGATATGAAAATATCAGCTTTGCCCATTCGGATGTAATTGAATGCATCGATTAGTGCATTAGTGGCAGAAGCACAAGCCGAAACAGTGACGAAGTTAGGACCTCTAAATCCATATTTGATGGAAATAAAACCTGCACTGATATCAGCGATCATTTTAGGAATAAAGAAAGGATTGAATCTAGGCGTTCCATCTCCTAAGGCGAAGCTAGTCACCTCGTCTTGGAATGTACGCAATCCACCGATTCCAGATCCCCAAATAACCCCTGAACGTGCTTTGTCAATTTTGTCCAAATCCAATCCTGAGTCAGCCATCGCCTCATCAACTGAGATCATGGCATACTGCGTGAAAGGATCCATTTTTCTTGCCTCTTTTCTGTCGATAAAATTATCTACATCGAGATTTTTGATTTCGCAGGCAAATTGGGTTTTGAAAAGTGACGCGTCGAATTTGGTAATAGGTGCAGCGCCACTTACTCCCGCTGTCAATCCCTTCCAAAATTCTTCGGAAGTATTGCCAATGGGAGTGATGGCGCCTATACCCGTTACTACAACTCGTTTCAAATTCATAAAATGAATGAAAGAATGATTATTTTACGTTAGCCTCAAGGTAAGAGACAGCTTGACCTACAGTGCCAATTTGCTCAGCTTGGTCGTCTGGAATAGAGATATTGAATTCTTTTTCGAATTCCATGATCAATTCTACCGTGTCAAGAGAGTCAGCTCCCAAATCATTGGTGAAGCTCGCTTCCATAGTCACTTCAGATTCTTCTACGCCAAGTTTGTCTACGATGATGGCTTTTACTTTTTGTGCAATTTCAGACATTTTGTGATCAGTTTAGTTAATAACACTCCGCAAAGAAATATATTTAAAAGCGAATAGGCAAAGAAAAGGTCTAAGTAAATTTTTTGCCAACTTTGTCGCTCAACACAGAAATTTAATTAAAATCTTCAAATTTCAGGGTCAATATTCCCAGTATTTGAGGATTTTTCAATCTTTGTCGAATTAGCTAGCCTTTTGATTGGTTTGTTGTTAGCTCTTTTTTCAGGAGCTTATTTTCTCAAAAAAAATCTGAAAGAGGTGCTACTTCATTTTTCGTCATTTTTTTATTTCTAACTTTGAGCTAAGTCTTGCCAAGCCTAAATGAAGAAAGTCAGATTAGAAATTGAGCATACCTATGATTTTGAGCTTTTGGGTATCGTATCTCCTGTGAAGGACTACAAAATGGCCTGGCTCATCAATCGTGCGCTCCATTTAGATCTGACGCGGGAAGATGATATCGAATTGGAGTTTTTGTCTGCACCCAATCTGAAAATTAGCCAATATTTCCTTTCTTTACCTCATGGATTTATTCAGCTTCTGAAAAACAAGGCAATCACCTCTGAAAGAAATGTATCTTACTTGATTCCCGAACTTAGGACCATGGATTATTTTCTATTGGTACAAGATGAAACAGAGCTACTGGACGCTCAAATTTTTGTTTCCAATCTCCGGCAGATTCCTTATGTACAAAATGTCATGAAGCTTGATATCTCGAAATTAAAATCAAAAGAAAACCTATTAACCTATTAATAATGAATCAATTCAACAAGACCAAAATTCTTGCTACCATTGGACCTGCTTCCAATAATTATGAAACGATCAAAAGCTTAGCAGCTGCTGGGGCCAATGTATTTCGGCTAAACTTTTCCCACGGTAGCCATGCCATCCATAAAGAGGTAATTGAAATTATCCGAAGAATCAACAAAGAAGACAATTTACACCTAGGCATACTTCAGGATCTCCAGGGTCCAAAAATCCGTGTAGGAGAGGTAGAGAATAACGGAGTTGAAATTGTTCCTGGAAATAAAATTACGATTACCAATGATCCCGTAGTGGGAAATGCTTCTTTGGTATCTACGGTTTATCAAAACCTGCCTAATGATGTGGTTTCTGGCGATCGTATTTTGATTGACGATGGGAATTTGGAACTGATCGTGGAGGATACCGACGGCAAAAATGTAAACTGTACGGTAGTTCATGGGGGTATTTTAAAGTCTAGAAAGGGTATCAACCTGCCTAATACCAAAGTGTCTGCACCTTCTCTTACCGAAAAGGACCTAGAAGATTTAGTCTTTGGCTTGGAGCAAGAGGTAGATTGGATTGCGCTTTCTTTTGTAAGATCAGCGGATGATATCACTGATTTGCGAGAGCGAATCCAAAAAGCCGGAAAAGTCTGCAGGATTGTGGCAAAAATCGAGAAACCGGAAGCTTTGGAAAATATCGATGATATCATCGAAGCGACAGATGCCATCATGGTAGCTAGGGGAGATCTTGGAGTGGAAGTACCTCAAGAAATTGTTCCTTTATGGCAAAAGAAAATGGTAGAGAAATGTAAGCTTGCTTGCAAGCCAGTTATCATTGCCACTCAGATGATGGAAAGTATGATCTCCAATCCACGACCTACACGGGCAGAAACCAATGATGTGGCGAATGCGGTTCTTGATGGTGCGGATGCAGTGATGCTTTCTGCCGAAACAGCCTCAGGGAAATATCCTGTGAATGCTGTAAAGGCTATGTCTAGCATTATCAAGTACCTAGAAGATAACTCAGATATTTACCATAACCTCTACAAAATTCCGGAAGGTGCGCCTACTTTTTTGAGTAATAACCTCATCCTGATGGCTTCCAGACTTTCAAGAAATGTGAAGGCAAAAGCCATTGTGGGAATTACCTCTTCGGGTTTTACTGCTTTCCGAATCGCGTCTCACCGACCAAAAGCAAGTATTTTTGTTTTCACTCGAAACGAGAAGTTAATTACCCAAATGTCACTTGTATGGGGAGTACGTGCTTATTACTATGAAAATCAAATTTCGACCGACGCTACTTTCGAGGATATCGAGAACACCCTAAAGCGTGATGACCATGTAAATCTTGGTGATATCATTATCAATACTGCCAGTATGCCACTCAAGGCCAAAGGCAAGACCAATATGCTCAAAATTCATATTGTAAATTAATAAGGAAGGATTGATCTGAGCTTAAAACTGCATTTCAACCTTCTTTAATTGGATTTAAAATCAAAAGCCCTCCGGGGCTTTTTTCAATTCAGGGTGAAAATCTCACAGTTCACAGTGAAAAATCTACAGTTCGCGATTATTCAGAAATCAATTCGTGTCTACACAGAGTTTTGAAAGCAAACTAACCATAACATGCTATGACAAAACTCTTAAAGTACCTTTTAGTTGGGGTCGTCTTTTTTTCATTCGTCGCCTGTGAGAATGAAGACTATCAAGGCCCTTTACCTTATCCCACGCTCATAGAGGCGGCTGAGGATGCCGGTTTGACCACTCTAGTGACGTCCATTCGGGCTATTTCCGGGTTGGAAGCGACTTTGCAAGCGCAAAGCGCAATTACTGTTTTTGCCCCAACCAACGATGCGTTTGCGAATGCTTTGACTGAGTTTGGAGCGACTGATTTGGATGATTTGGTAGAAAAAATCGGTGGTCCAATGAATCTGGAAACAATCCTTGGTTTCCACGTAGTCCCAAACACCATTTTCTCGGATCAGCTTGAAGAAACCAATGTTGTGACCACATTAGCGGGTCAGCAATTAGTAGTAAACCGTGCTCCAGGTATCGTAACTGTAATCGATGCTGCTGGAAACACGGCTCGAGTGGTACAGGCTGATGTGGAAATCGAAAACGGAGTAGTCCATGTGATTGACCGAGTTTTGATACCTTCTATTGATTTGCCTGCTCCAGATCTTGTGGAAGCCGCTACAGAGGCTGGTCTTACTACTTTGCTAGATGCGGTGACCGCAGTTGATGGATTGGCAAATACGCTGCTTTCAGCTGGAGCTATCACTGTTTTTGCTCCAACCAATGAAGCTTTTGCTGCTGCTTTAGAAGTATTCAATGCAGCTGACTTAGATGAATTGGTTCTGAAAATCGGAGGTATCGAAAACTTAGAAACTGTCCTTGGATTCCATGTAGTGCCTGCAGTAGCCTTTTCAGGCGATCTACAGCCTACCAATACTTTCACAACCGTATCCGGACAGGAAATTACTGTTGAAGTCGCCGGAGGTACTGTGACTGTTACCGATCAACTAGGACGTACAGCGCAGGTGGTTGCAGCGGATATTGAAATTGCAAATGGTGTAGTCCATGTGATCAACGGTGTAATGCTCCCTGATTTGATGCTTCCAAACGTGGTAGAAGCTGCGCAAAGCGCCGGATTGACTACTCTGCTGGACGCTGTAACAGCAGCTGATTTGGGCGAAACACTATTAGACGCAGAAGCAATGACTGTTTTTGCACCAACCAATGATGCCTTTGCCGCTGCTTTGGCAGCTTATGATGCTGAGAATTTAGACCAATTGGTTGCTAAAATCGGAGGAATCGAAAATCTTCAGACTATCTTGGGTTTCCACGTAGTACCTGCAGTAGCTTTCTCTACAGATCTGGAAGCTACCAATACTTTCACGACTCTCGCAGGTCAGGAGTTGACAGTAGAAGCCGGTGAAAGTGGTGTGACTGTAACAGATGCTTTGGGAAATACAGCAAATGTGGTAGTAGCAGATGTTGCCATCGAAAACGGAGTCGTTCACGTGATCGACGGTGTGTTATTGCCTGAGTTCTCGCTTCCAAATGTAGTAGAAGCAGCTACAGCAGCTGATTTGACAGTTCTTTTGGATGCAGTAACTGCTGCTGACCTTGGTCAAACGCTTCTTGATGCTGAAGCGATCACCGTATTTGCTCCAACCAATCAAGCTTTCCTTGATCTTTTGGCTGCATTGAACTTAGGTTCTCTACAGGAATTGGTTGCTGCTGTTGGAATCGAAGAAGTTACAAGAATCCTTGGTTTCCACGTAGTGCCTGCTACTGCCTTCTCTTTTGACTTGGCCGAAGGAGCACAGACTGTTCCTACTTTGGCTGGTGAGGACTTGACAGTGACTCGTACAGGTGCCAATGTGACCGTGACTGATGCTAGAGGAAATACCTTTAATGTAGTAGCTGCTGACGTAGCGATCGAAAATGGTGTTGTTCACGTAATCGACGGAGTGGTTTTACCTACTGCGAATGAGCCAGATGTACCGAATCTAGTTGAAGCTGCAGAAGCTGCAGGTCTTACTGTTCTTTTGGATGCCGTTACTGCTGCTGGTCTTGGTCAAACGCTATTGGATGCAGAAGCAATCACTGTTTTCGCACCTACTAATGATGCTTTTGTAGACTTATTGGATGCGCTTGGAGTAGCTGATCTCAATGAATTGATCGATGCCATCGGACTGGAAGGTCTGCAGGATGTACTTGGTTTCCATGTGGTGCCTTCAGTTGCCTTTGCAGCTGATTTGGCTGAAGGAGACCAGGTTGTCCCTACACTTGCCGGAGAGGATTTGACTGTAACTCGTAATGGAGATGCGGTGACTGTCACAGATGGAAGAGGCAACACATACAGCGTGGTAACTGCAGATGTAGAGATCGAAAATGGAGTAGTTCACGTCATCGATGGAGTATTATTGCCTGAAGAAGATCTTCCAAATGTAGTTGAAGCTGCTACAGATGCTGGTTTGACGGTCCTATTGGACGCTGTGACTGCTGCCGGACTTGGACAAACTTTGCTTGATGCAGAAGCAATCACCGTATTCGCTCCTACCAACGATGCCTTTGTAGATCTTTTGGGCACACTTGGAGTAGCTGATCTTGATGAATTGATCGATGCAATCGGTTTGGAAGGATTACAGAAAGTACTTGGCTTCCACGTAGTTCCTGCAGTTGCTTTCTCTACCGACCTTGCTGAAGGTGAGCAGACCGTGCCTACGCTTGCTGGAGAGGACCTGACAGTAACCCGAACTGGAGCGAATGTCACTGTGACAGATTCGGCTGGAAATACATACAATGTAGTAGCAGCAGATGTCGCGATTGAAAATGGAGTAGTCCATGTCATCGACGGAGTATTATTACCGACACTTTAAGAGAATTATTTAACCACCATATAGCAGGGGTAGGGCATTGCCCCACCCTTGCTTTTCATTCATTTATTTTATTAGGGGAAGAAATCAGCGGGCATGTTTAGCCATAGATATAAATTCATTTATCCAGGACTTTTGGGATTGTATTCCTTTTTCAATATTCTCATATTGGATGGGGATAGATTATTCCAAGCTGCTCTTCCTAAAAATCAACTTTTTCCCTTAATCATCATTCTGTCTTACCTCGTTTGGTTTGCGAATTATTTCATCGAAAGAAATACCCTTCCGCTTTTCAAAAAAGTACACCCCCTGGCAGTTCAGTTTTTATCAAGCTTTGTTTTGATCACAGGATTGGCACTGATTTCAGTCAAATCAACCGGGTCTATATTCGGAGGTCCTTTCGACTTGACCAAACAAAACTTCCTCTTGACCCTGGGGTTTCTCTTCAGAGTAAATCTCTTCCTCAACTGTGTCAATGCGATCTATTATTTCAATAAAAAATTCAGTGAGAAAAATCTGGAGGCCGAAAAGCTTAAGCTTTTGAGCGCCGAGGCAAGATTGGAATCACTCAATACCCAGCTTAACCCTCACTTTTTCTTTAATAATCTCAGCGCTTTGTCAGTGCTGATTCATGAAAATATTCAAGTGGCAGATAGCTACTTACAAAAGCTAAGTTCTATCTATCGCTACATGCTCAATAACAAGGTAAATGAACTCATTACCTTGAAAGAAGAGCTTAAATTTTTATATGATTACATGGATTTGCTTTCTATTCGATTCGATCAATCGCTTTCCTTTAAAGTGGAAATTGAAGAGGAAAGTAAATCGAAACTTATTCCACCTGCAGTCCTTCAATTACTGGTGGAGAATGCTGTCAAGCACAATTACTTTACAGAAACAGAGCCGCTACAGGTTGAAATATATACCAAGGGTGACTATCTTACAGTGAGTAATCCCAAGCAGCCAAAAATGGCGGTAGAAGAATCTACCGGAATAGGTCTTCAAAACATTTCTGAAAGATATAGGTTTTTAGATCATTCCATCGAGATTCTTGATGGGGAAAAGATTTTTGAAGTTAAACTCCCTTTGATAGGAAGCTATGAGAATACTGTTAGTCGAAGATGAACCCCTAGCGCAGAAGCGAATCAAATCCATCGTTTCACAAAATTTTTCTGATTGGAAAGTCATCGATTCTGTTCAAAGTGTCCGCGAGTTTAGGACCAAATTGGTAAATATCTCCAATTACGATTTGATACTGTGCGACATACATTTGGCAGATGGTTTGAGTTTCAAAGCCTTTACAGGGATGGCTGATTTGAAAATTCCCGTAATTTTCATTACGGCCTATGATGAATATGCACTTCAGTCTTTTGACCATAATTGCCTGGATTATGTACTTAAGCCAATAGATGAACAGAGGTTGGTGAAAGCTCTTCAGAAGGCTCAGAAATTCAATCCAAATTCTGAAACTGCATCGCTGGATCAGAGCTTTATTAATAATATCGTAAAGCATTATACATCAAAAAGTTATAAGAAAAGGTTTTTAACTAAACTGGGCAATAAATTTGTCTTTATTCCGGTTGAAAATGTGGCTTATTTCTATGCAGAAGAAGGCTTGACCTACTTGGTAGAAATAGGTTCTTCAGTGAGATATGTAATCGATCATTCCCTAAGTGAATTGGAGTCCGACTTGCTAGATCCGTTAAAGTTTTATAGAATTAATCGTTCAATGATTATTCATTTAGATGGTTTGGTCGAAATCAAGCCTTATCTTAACGGACGATTAGCCCTTGCCATGAACGCCAAATCAGAAGATGCCTTGGTAGTGGCAAGAGAGCGTGTAAACGAATTCAAAAGCTGGATTAATCAATAGTATGAGTCGGTTTTTTATTGCATTGACTTTTTTGGGCTTATTGTCCATGTCAAATTCCTGGGCTCAAAGTAGCTCCCAACAGGCCAATTTGGACTCCTTAAGAAGATCTATTGTCCAGATGGATCAGGAGTTGTACGAGGTCCAACTCAATCTTCATAATTCCAAAAAGCAGTTAAAGACAGGGATTTTTATTGCCACTATTGGGTACACGGTAACTATTATCGGCGGTCAGCTTTTAGGCAGTAATCCGGATGCAGGGAAAGCTCTTTTGTATGTGGGTGGGGCTACAGGGATAGTTGGCACAGTAGTTCTTGTCAATGGGTTCAATAAAATTTCTCTTCGAGCTCCTGATCCTCCGCGAATCAGTCCTTGATATCCCCCGAAATTTCCTGATTGGGACCTTCAGGTTTCACCAAAAGGGTTTTTTCGCGGTCCACCATGACCGAGCCTGGAGCAGATCCTTTGATCTTTCTCACATATTTGGCTTCTGTATAAATTACAGGAGCAAGGCTTTCATTTTTTAATTTAGAATAATAAGCTGCCAGCGATGCAGCACGCTCCAACACAGTATTTGCCACCTTATTGCCTCCCGGATTTCGGATGATGGTATGGGATCCCGGAGCCTGCCTTGCATGTAGCCAAATATCATTTTTATGTACAAACCTGCGTAGCATCTCATCATTGTCCTTGGATGATTTTCCAACCCAAACTTCCAATCCAAAAATATTGAATTGTCTGAAAGGCAGACTTTCTTGATTTTTAGCGTCTTTGATTTCAGATTTATGATTCTTTTTAAATTCTTTCAGGTCCCGAAATCCTTCCATCAGCTCCACCTGGCCAGCCAAGTGTTGCAATTCCGATAGCCTTTTCTCTTTGGATGCAATCGCCTCCTCCAATTGCTTCCATTCGATCTCTCGGTTTTTACTTTTTCGATAAAGGTTAGCCGCTAATTCTTGAGGTTTCTGGTTTTGTTTGAGGGTAATTTTGATTTCATCCTGTGTATAAAAGTTGAAAAGATTTTTACTCAGTACTCCATCAGAAAATTCATGAAGATTAGCCATGATTACGTCTGCAATCTGTGCAGGTGGAGGTGAGTTTTGAAGTTCTTCCAATTTGGCCTTGGCTTTTTGGATGAAATTTTCCGTTCGCTTGATTTGATCAGCATAATTTTTGGCCAGCTGCTTCTTTTCTTTTTCCAAAGCCCCAATCACCAAAGCCTTGTGAAAAAGCGCATTTAAAGCTTCCAAAGGGTCAGAATACTGACCGATCGCATTGTCGCTGGGAAGAAGGGTAAGGCGGACATCCTCATCCTCTTGAACCAAAGTGAAAATCGGACTGTCTAGCATGTCAATCATTTCTTGCATTTGACTCCACTTTTCCTCCAAATTTGCCTCAGGATAAGCCTGTTTGAGCAGAAATGCTCTGGGGATTTTACCCAGGGTGGGGAGAAATTTAGAAGCATTGCCTTGGAGCGCTTCAAATTGTTCCTGACTGAGATCAAGGGATTTTTCGAGCTCTCTCCAATTCAAGGATTTATCTTCCAAAAGCGCATTTCGGAATACTCGGATTGGGAATTCCTGATTGGGTTCATAGAGCAGAATATTGCTTCGGTTTCCATGAAGTTTGAGAAGCAATATCATGCCTGATTCCATTTCGAAATAGAATGCTCTTTCAAAACTCAACACCTGACAGGACTTTATTTTTTCACCAATCAGTTCAGGGAAAAGATCAATGGAATTTCGTTTGGCCCGCTGAAAGTTTTCAGGGAAAGAGTAGTAAATCTGCGGGGGGAGAAAGTGTGCACGCAAAAACCGCGTCTCCTCTTCTTTTTTCCATTCGATGACAAGCTCATCTTTGTTTTGCGAAAAGCAGGCAACTGCCACAAAACCTTGCATTATTTCCTGAAGCCGAGGGCAGAGGAAGCGAAGAAAATGATAATTTAAATGCATCAAGGCAAAGATAGCATCAATCCATCATAAGCTAGATGAATGCCCTCAGGGAGCTCACTTTCTACCTCCCGATGAAGTCCCAACTTGTGGGAAATATGAGTGAAATAAGTTTGCTCAGCTCCCAGCATTTGTGCCATTTCGATGGCTTCTTCTAGGGTGAAGTGGGAGAGGTGGGGAGTTTTTTGAAGAGCGTTTAAGACCAAGATTTTTGATCCTTTGATTTTCTTTTTGGATTCTTCAGAGATGTAGTTGGCATCGGTAATGTAGGTGAAGTCACCCACCCGAAAACCCAAAACCGGCAATTTATAATGCATCACGGGAATGGGATTGATGGTAATCCCTTCCACTTCAAATGTCTCTTCGTCAATTTCAATCGGCAAAACCTGAGGGACTCCAGGGTATTTTTTCTCCGAAAAAACATAGGAATACTCCTGACGAATCTGATTGAGTACCTGACTTCGACCATAGACAGGCATGTCTTTCTTCTGGCGAAAATTAAATGGACGGATATCGTCTAGTCCAGCGGTGTGATCCTTGTGCTCGTGGGTATAGATGACTGCATCAAGTTGGTGAATATCGGCTCGAAGCATTTGCATCCGAAAGTCAGGTCCCGTGTCAATCACGAGGCTTTTGCCTTCTGTTTCCATGTGAACAGAGCATCGAAATCGTTTATCTCTGAAATCTACCGACCGGCAGACCTCGCAGTCACAGCCTATGACTGGAACTCCCTGGGAGGTACCGGTACCTAAAAAGCGAATATTCAAAATTTCAGTTGTGTTTGTTGTAGTTCCTTTAGGAAGTCCTGAACAGCTTTTTCCTTAAAATCTTGAGGGTTAAACTGCAATTCGCCAAGGATGTCTACCAAGGCATTAATTTTACCTTCCAGTGGAAAGTATTTGTTCACAATCACAATTTTGGTGTCTTTCAAAATGCAATATCCTGACTTGAAACTTCCCTTCTCGTATCGTAGAATATACTCAGAGGAGGCGAATAAGTTTTCAAGTTTGTCCAAAAAATGCCTTGTGTACTTAATTGCCATTTAACTCAAGAATTTTTTGACGGTGGCCAAAAGGCGGTCATAATCAAGAGGCTTCTGAAGAAAATCGTCAAAGCCGGCCTTTCGGAACTCATCATGGGTCATGTTATGAATATTGCCGCTGATGGCAATGATGGGTACTTTAGCCTTTTTTTCGTCGGCCATCTGCCGGATTTCCTTGGTACAGGCAATTCCATCCAAGACAGGCATGCTGATATCCATTAGGATCAAATCAAAGTCTTCTTTCTCAAACTTTTCCAAAACTTGTTTGCCATTTTTGGCAGCAGTCATTTCGTAGTTTTCGAATGCGAGTACACTCTTGGTAAGGTTGATGATGATAGAACTATCTTCGCCGACTAATATTCTTTTTGTTTCGCTCATGGGTTAAAAATAGTTTCTTCTGCTAAATATTTTCCAAATATGATAATTTCTTTTTCCATTTCAGCCAATGATTTATCGAGGGAAGAAATCTGATTTTGTCGGCTTTCTTTTTCCGCTTTTGCGGCAGCTATATACACTCGATTGATTCCGAGTGTGCCGGCATTTCCCTTGATGATGTGGCAGTTTTTGCTGACTTCTTCGTATAGCCCATCGGCAAAATCACTATTTATAGCGGGAAGTAGTTGATCAGCTTCCTCCATGAAGTCACGGTAGATTTGCTGTATAGTATCCGGTTTATTGTATTTGCTAAGTTGTTTGAAAACTTTCTTATCCAATACCACTGCTTCTACATCAGTGGTGCTTTTAGTTTTGAATATCTTTGGTTTTTCACCATTGATGGTTTTCTGGATTTGCAGGATGAATTCCTTAGGACGAATGGGTTTGGTGATAAAGTCATCAAAGCCTTGACTCAAAAACACATCCCGTTCACTTTCATCCGCAAAAGCAGTTACCGCAATGACAGGACTGAGACTCAGATTTTTTTCTCGAATTCTTTTTAGGGCAGTGATACCATCGATTTCTGGCATCTGAATATCCATCAGAATCAAATCAAAATCCCTTTTTTCTAATATTTCGATAGCCTCACGTCCGTTGAGAGCACTTTCAAACTCCCAGATTTGACCGATCAGATTTTCGAAAAACTTCCGGTTCAGGTCGTTATCCTCTACGATTAGTATGCTTTTGCTTTTCATTCTATAAGTTTGGACTTTTGAAAGTAAATCAAAATTCCTGATCCATTGTCCGAAAATCCGACCCTGATTTTGATAGTTGGTCCTACTGCTGTGGGCAAAACAGAATTGTGTCTAAAACTAGCCAATAATTTTAATACAGAAATCATATCCTGCGACAGCAGACAGTTTTACAGAGAACTATCCATTGGAACAGCGAAACCTACTTCCCTTGAATTAGCGGAGGTAAAACACCATTTAATCGATTCTGTTTCAATCTCAGAAGACTATGATGTCAAAAAGTTCGAAAGCGATGCCCTGCAAATTTTAGAGGATCTGTTTTTGGAGAAATCTGTTGCCATCATGACCGGAGGTTCGGGACTTTTTGCAAAAGCTATCACCGATGGCTTAGATGATATGCCGGATATTCCGGATACTTTCCGAAAGGAGGTGATTCGTGACTACCAAGAAAATGGACTGGAGTTTCTGCAAGAGGAACTCAAGAAAGCAGATCCAGAATACTACAGCCAAGTGGATATTCAAAACCCACAGCGATTGATGCGGGCTTTGGAGGTGATTCGAGGAACAGGAAAACCTTTTAGCTCTTTCAGGAAAAGAAAAAAAGTGGAAAGACCCTTTAGAATCTTAAAAATTGCACTTGAGCGAGATCGAGAAGAACTCTATCAACGGATCGATCAGCGAATGGATCAAATGATCGCCAATGGACTTTTTGAGGAGGCGGAGCAGTTTTTCGAACAGCGTCATTTGAATGCTCTTCAAACTGTAGGCTATCAAGAAATATTCGGATACCTGGAAGGAAAGTATGATCGTGAGGAAGCTATCCGATTACTTAAGCGTAATTCAAGACGCTATGCCAAAAGACAGCTGACCTGGTTTCGAAAAGAATCTGATTATCAGTGGTTTCACCCAGATGATTTTGAGCAAATTATCAAGTGGATCAATATCAAATTGGCCGAAAGCCACTGATTTTGGCGACCCAATTGTAAGGAGCTTTTTTGATCAGTTTATTGTATTGCGATCGATTGACTTTCATCTCTCTGAGCAGCTCTAAGACCTCTTTTTTGGTTTTAGGACTTAATTCAAGCCCAGAGATTTGTTTTAGAATCTGCTCGCTGCTACTCAACTCTTCAGATTTCCCCTTCAACTCAGGGAGCTTTTCCCCTAGATTGAAAAACAGTTCTTTTTCAAGCGCTATTTTCCGCTGAAAGGTGTTTCTGACGGTAAGATAAAACAGGAGGCAAGCACCTCCAAGGGTAAGGAAAATCGGGATAAAGCCCATATTAGATACTTAAATACTCAATTAATTTCAGGTGATCTTGGATCAGCGGTTTTTCTTTTCCGATGCAGTCACCGAAAGGCGTATATACAACCTCTTGGTTCATGATGCCAGCCATACAGGCAAACTTGCCTTCAAGCAATCCTTCCACGGCTGCCATTCCACATCTTGATGCTAAAACCCGATCTCGGGCCGTAGGGTTTCCACCCCGCTGAATATGACCCAAAGTAGTTACTTTAAACTCTTTCTTTTTGTCTTTAATTTTCTCTTTGACCTTATTCATGATCACCTCCGCATTGCCTTCATCATCTCCTTCTGCCACTACGATGATGCTTGAAGTTTTGGTTTTTCTAAGGTTTTTAAGGGACAGAACCACCGCATCTAGATCTGTGGCAGTTTCTGGCACCATGACAAACTCCGCACCGCTTCCAATTCCAGACTCAACTGCGATAAAACCCGCATCCCGACCCATCACTTCGATAAAAAATATCCGGTCATGGGCAGCGGCAGTATCCCTGATTTTGTCAATAGCATCCAAAGCTGTATTCACCGCGGTATCGAAACCTATGGTGTAGTCAGTGCCATAGATATCATTATCAATGGTCCCGGGACAGCCAACTACCGGAATGCCAAATTCCTCATGAAAAATCTTTGCTCCTGTGAAGGTTCCATCTCCTCCGATGGCTACCAAACCTTCAATTCCATGGGCTTTAAGATTTTCATAGGCTTTTTTGCGGCCCTCAGGAGTTCGAAACTCCGTTGAGCGAGCAGACTTTAGGATGGTGCCGCCTCTTTGTACAATATTACTGACGGAGTAGGTGTACATCCGTTTGATATCATTCTCAATCATCCCCTCATAGCCTCTGTAGATTCCGTAAACATCCAGGCCTTTGAAAATAGCTGTACGGACCACTGCACGTACACAGGCATTCATGCCGGGGCTATCTCCTCCTGAGGTAAAAACTGCGATTTTTTTCATTTTAATAGGTTCTAAGCGTCGTAAAAATAGCTAATAATGACAGAAAGAATCATTTTCTGATATGAATAAACCGTAAATTTTGAAAACTTGTGGATAAATCAAAATGACAAAATGTGATGAATAAAATACAGCTTCCCAAAACCGATTTTCAAATTCCCGAAATAAGCCTGGGCTGTATGTCCCTTCCAGAAAATGCAAAGGAAAGCATGGAAATCATTCATCAGGCCTTGGATTCTGGGATCAATTTGCTGGATACAGCCGACTTATATCAAAAAGGAATCAATGAATCGAATGTAGGAAAGGCCATAGCAGGACGGAGGGATCAGGTGTTGATTTCCAGCAAGGTGGGGAATGAATGGCGTCAGGATGGATCAGGATGGGATTGGAATCCAAAGAAAGCTTATATTTTGAATGCTGTGGATGAAAGTCTCAAACGACTTCAAACTGATTATTTGGATGTTTATCTCCTTCATGGAGGTACAATCGATGATCCTTGGGATGAGACTTTGGAAGCTTTTGAAATTTTGAAAGCGAAAGGGAAAATCAGAGCCTTCGGGATTTCCTCCATTCGACCCAATGTGGTGCGGCATGTACTTAAGAAAAACCCTCCCGCACTTTTTATGACTCAATACAGTCCGTTGGATAGGAGGCCCGAAGAGTCAATTTTTCCAATGATTGAAGAGCGTGATTCCAGGGTTCTGGTGAGAGGTAGTTTGGCGAAAGGCATTTTATTGGATAAACCTCGAAAGGAGTATTTGAACTTTTCAAAAGCGGAGGTTGAGGAAATACGGGAGATAATCCATGGAAGTGGTTTTGATCCTCAGGCTGTTTTGATTCGTTTTGGCTTGGAAGAGCCTGCCGTTGCATCGCTCTCAGTAGGTGCGAGTTCGGTAGAGCAGGTAAGTCGCTTGGCGAAGGCCTATGCGTTAAGCCGAGAAGTTCCGAGTACTTTGATTCAGGATTTGCGGGATAGAATCCCCGTTTCAAAGTATGAAGCCCACAGATAAATAATTTATCATTCGAAATTAAAACGTCCATTGAAAAGAATGCATTCAGAGGAGTATTTTTAAGTCAAAAAAGGCATAGGACGTATCGAAAATCTTACCCCTTCAATTCAGCAAAGGAATAAAAGATAGCTTATCAGATAAAGAAAGATATGGCTGCGCCAAGATATAAGGCCTGTCTCACCAACTGAAAGAAGGTATATTTCAGGAGGCGAAGCCGACTTTATTTCGCGACTGAAAAGGAGCATATTTCCGGCTGGCCGCCGTTCGTGCCTACCTTCTGTAGACAGGTCATCACGCACGGCACTTCAGCACTCTTTATTTCACCATGAATTTATTCAGAGTATTTCACCGAACGGAGTGAGGTTTATTTCACAAGGTGTATTTCGCGAAGCATATTTCATATTCATATCGTAGGATTTTCAATCCGGTCGTGTTAAAAGTCGTGTCCACCGCGGCGGAACGGCACTTCAGCACTCTTACCAAATTCGAAACCTAAAGGCAGCAGGCAACTTCGATATTCATCATTCAAAATTCATCATTCGACATTAAAGCAATGAGAAAAAATTAGCGATGAAAATTTGAAAATCGGTTTAATTGAAAAATTGCGTCGTAAATCGTCGATTCAAAAACTCTTCTTCTCCGCATGATCCACCCATTCACCAGTCAAGCTCAGATAAGCCCCCATCGCATCTGCGGTCATACAAGAATGAACAGGAAGTATTCCTAAGAGATCTCCCACTTTCACTTGCTCCAATAATTTCTTCGAAGCTTTGATCAAGCCATGTTCCTGAGAAATACTTTTGACAATGCTGGTTTCACTTGGGATTTCCCAACCTTTTTCATTCAGTAGCACCACTTCTCCAAAGATCTTTTGACCATCTTCTCTTTGTAAAAAATCCTTCGCCAAATGAACACCTCCTCCATGGACTAGAATTTCATTTCTTTCAGGAATGATATCCACCACAGGAACCGCAAGAGCAACGGCAATATCCGATTTTTCGCAGCTTTTTAAGTCTGCTTGCATTAAATCATAAAAGACAAAATTTCCCGGTCCCATCTCATCAATATCTCCGAAATCATGTGCCACAGCGCAGCCGGGAGTATCACCGATTCGGGTTTTTAAACTTTCAAATTGAGCCTGATATTTAGATTTGAGCATGGCTAATGCCTGCCGGGTCTCATGATAGATCCCCTCCTTATCTGGCATGTAATAGGTGTGCCCGGGATGTATGTAAAAGCCAATAAAATTCAATTTATCAGACCCCGCTGCGATCCGAAGAATTTCATCAATTTTCCCAAAATCACTCATGTGAACCCCCGTTCTACCATATCCGGCATCTATTTCAATCATAAACCCGATAGGGTTTTGGAGCTCTTCGGCTAGTTTGGAGATGGTGAAGGTATTGACGATCTGCACAGAAATGGACTGGCTTTCTGTGAGTTTATTTAGGCTAGGTATTTCTCTTACATTGAAGGGGAAGGCAATGTGGATATTTTCCCAACCCTGATTGCTCATGTAGGCAGCCTGTTTAATGGAAGAGGCGGTGATTTGTCGAATACCGTAATCCTTTGCCCAATTGCCAATTGTCCTTGACTGGGCAGTTTTCCAATGGGGAATCAGCTCCATTTGGTGGAGAGATGCTTTATCTGCCATTTTTTTAATATTGGCACGGCAGATTTTTTCATCAATCAAAAGAGTAGGAGAGGAAATCAAAGATCGGTAGTCCATTGCATTGGTTTGTTTATGATTGTTCAAAGGTAAAATTTTGAATAGAAAAATGAAGTTTTACAGAATTTTCCAAAATATCGAGTGTTTTTTTAATGTTGCCTTAGTTATTCGGGTCCCGATAGCTATCGGGATGTAATTCCGAATCCATATCGTAGGATTTCCAATCCGGTCGTTTTACAAGTCGTGTCCACCACGGCCTGGCACTTCAGCGTCTTTCCAGCTTCGAGACCTGCTTTGCAGCAGGGAAGTTCGACATTGAATATTCATCATTCGACATTAAAGCGGTGAGAAATAATTAGAGATGAAAATTTGAAAATCGGTTTATATTGAAAAATTTCGCCGTAAATCGTAATTCGTAAATCGTCGATTAAGATTCCTCTAGGTCTTGCTGGCATATCATTTCTACTTCTAATTCAAAATCAAGGGCCAGCGCTGGGGTGGTTTTATTTCTTTTTTACCCAGCATTTCGCTCATCGTTCCTCTTCGCTCATACTGGCCTGCCTACCTCTGGTAGGGCTGATATATTTCGTGTCCGCCGCGGCGGACCGGCACTTCAGCACTCTTCTTTCGCTTCTTGAGAACTCTGCTGGAGAAAAATGCGCGGTAAATCGTACTTCGTAAATCGTATTTCGCCTTTGTCTTGCTGTGCCTTCAGTACTATTTATTTCACCGAACGGAGTGATGTGTATTTCACATGGTGTATTTCGCTGAAAGCGTATTGCATAAAGCATATTTCACCGAAGTTATATTTCTTACTTTTCTCCTTTGCGGGAGAGATATCCTTGCCCCTTAGGGAGAGAAGAAAAAACCGCCCTTCAAATTTTCTAAGCCAAATTTCCCAATATTTACTTTATTTAAACTTTCACCCAAAATCAAAAACATGCTCCGATCTACCTTATTCTTAGCTGCTTTTCTTTCTTTCGTTTTTGCCTGTAAGGCTCCGAATGAAATCGATAATTGGGAAGCCCAAGCGGAACGGGTGGAGATCATCCGGGATGATTTTGGAGTGCCCCATATTTATGGAAAAAGTGATGCGGATGCGGTTTTTGGATTGCTTTATGCCCAATGTGAGGATGACTTTCGAAGAGTAGAGCGAAACTATATTTGGGCTACCGGTAGATTGGCCGAACTCGAAGGAGAGGAGGCGCTTTATTCTGACTTGCGGGCCAATCTTTACATGACAGAAGCAGAAGCAAAAGCAGCATATGAAAAGGCTCCTGACTGGTTGAAAGAGCTTTGTCAGGCTTTTGCTGATGGGGTCAATTATTACCTGCACACCCACCCTGAAGTGCAACCGCAAGTTATTGATCGCTATCAGCCTTGGTTTCCCATGTACTTTTTTGAGGGTTCCATCGGAGGAGATATAGAGCAAATTCCCACCTCCCGAATAAAAGCCTTTTATGAAGAAAATAAGGCTTTGGCCTATTCTGAATTTGGGGATGGATTGAATCATCCTGATCCATATGAAGAGCCGAAGGGAAGTAACGGAATTGCCATCCGTGGGGATATGACCGCGTCTGGCAATGCTATGCTGCTAATCAATCCTCATACCTCTTTTTATTTTCGACCTGAAGTTCACGTGGTAAGCGAGGAAGGGCTAAATGCTTATGGCGCAGTGACCTGGGGTCAGTTTTTCGTGTATCAGGGATTCAATGAGAAAACGGGATGGATACATACCTCCACACGAGTGGATTTTATCGATGAATTTAAGCAAGAGATCACCGAAGAAAATGGCAAGTATTTTTATCAATATGGAGATGAAAAACGGGAAATTGAGGAAGTTCCTGTGACACTCTCCTACAAAACCTCGGAGGGCCTCAAGACTAAGGAATTTACCATGTATCGAACTCATCAGGGTCCAATTACTCACAAACTCGAAGAAAACTGGGTAGCAACACGAATCAATTGGGATCCAGTGAATGCCCTAATTCAGAGTTATACCCGGACCAAGCTGGATAATTATGAGGAGTTTCGGGAGATGATGGATATCCGGACTAACTCGTCCAACAATACTGTATTTGCAGATGCAGAAGGAAATATCGCTTATTTCCATGGGAACTTTATCCCAAAAAGAGATCCCCAATTTGACTATTCCAAGCCTGTGGATGGCTCCGATCCTGCAACTGACTGGCAGGGTTTACATACTGTAGATGAGAGTATTACCATTTTGAACCCTCCGACCGACTGGATTCAAAACTGTAACTCAACGCCTTTTACGGCAGCCGGTGAATTCAGTCCCAAAGAAGCCGATTATCCTTTTTATATGGCTCCGGATCGTGAGAATTTCCGCGGTATTCATGCAGTGGATGTGTTATCAAAAGCTGAAAATCTAGATTTGGATTCCTTTATTGAATTGGCCTATGATCCCCTTATTCCTGCATTTCAGCGTTTGATTCCGCCTTTGGTGATTGCCTTGGAGAAGTATGGAAAAAGTGCTGATTTGCAAGCAGCCACTCAAACCTTGAAAGTTTGGGATTATAAAACCTCCAAGGAATCGGAGGCTATGACCTTGGCTCATTTTTATGGGATTAATTATCAGCGTCAATTCCGGGATTTAAATGATTTGGTAGAAAATGAAGTGCTGGAATCGCATTCTAAATCGGATGTTCAGCAGGAGATGGTTCAAGTTTTCCAAGAGACCTTGGAGCAATTGAAAGAAGACTATGGAACTTGGAACTTAGCATGGGGAGAAGTAAACCGGTTTCAGCGGCTTAGTGGAGATATTGATTTGAAATACGATGACTCCAAACCATTTATTCCGATTGGTTTGGCTTCTGGCAGATGGGGAGCTTTGGCTTCCTATGGTGCAAGTCGACAAGAAGGAACGAAGGCATTGTATGGAAGTTCGGGCAATAGCTTCGTAGCCGTTGTGGAATTTGGAGAAAAGGTGAAAGCCAAGAGTATTTTGGCAGGGGGTCAGAGTTCTGATCCCGAGTCCCCACACTTTCTTGATCAAGCCCAGCGATATGCTGATGCGAACTTTAAGGATGTAGCCTTTTATAGAGAAGACGTAGAAAAAAGAATGGAGGAAAAGTATCAGCCGGGTAGGAGGAAGTAAACTCCTTTCGGTCGCGAGATATAGTCGGCTGCGCCTCTTGAAATATGCCTTCGGCGAAATATGCTCCTTTCAGTCGCGAAATACACCTCCTTTCAGTCGGGGAGATACAAGAGTGCTGAAGGCACGAAATATGATGCAAATACAACTCCAAAGGAGTTGAACTTTGAATAGCCATGGGTAAGCAAACCGAGGAACGAGGTGAAGCGCAACCCATGGAAATAATGAAGAATAATAATCAAGCGCTGGCCCTTGATCTTTGAAATGGAAACAAAATACTGGTCCCAGCAAGAATTCGTTATTCATCTAGTAGGACCTTCTAAAAACAGAAGATGAAAAGAAAGATCCAGCTTCTGGAGAAGCAGGATAACAGAAGTAGCTATTTTTTTAATTTTCTGCAACTCATCCAATAATCGGATATTCATTAATAATCAACATTTTTTCGTGTTCAAAATTAAATTTTGTTCAAAAACTACCTTTTTTAACATTCAACTCCCTGATTTGCTAATTTAATTTTGGATGTTTTTAGGCCTTTTTTCCTAAGTTTGCCCAAATTCTGTAATTTATATTTCATTCATCCCTATGACTAAAAGACTGACGATCGCTGTCATTTCCTCACTTTTTCTAGGTCTTTCATCCTGTGTGTCCAACGAAAAAATTATTTATCTCCAAAACCTAGAGGGCAATGAACTTATTGCAGAAGGCGAACTAATTGAATATGAAGTTCCTGATTATCGCCTTCAATACAATGATATCATCGATGTCAATGTTCAAACAGCCCAGGATATTATTGAGTCTGGATTTAATGGTAGACCCCCTATGATGAACAATCAAATGGGAAATATTGCTGGCCAAACTGGTGGTGATGTCTACTATATGACTGGATACACTGTCAATAAAGATGGGTTTATTAGGCTTCCCATTGTTGGAGATATTCAAGTGAAGGATTTGACACTCGAAGAAGCTAGAGTTAAAATTGAAGAATCACTTCGAGAATACCTTAAAAATGAATTGTATGTGAAGGTAAAGCTAGGGGGTATTCGCTATTCGGCTTTGGGTGAATTCAGGAGACCTTCCAAGTATGTTGTACTCCAGGATAGAATGACTATTTTTGAAGCCATTGCCAATGCAGGAGATCTCTCACCAATAGCAAAGCGGGACGAAATATTATTGATTCGTCAATATCCTGACGGTACTCGCCTACACCGGGTAAACCTGATCGACCGAAATCTGGTCAGTTCACCTTTTTATTTTATCCAACCTAATGATCAACTCTATGCAGAGCCTATGAAAGTGAGGGAGATTGGAGCAGGAGAAAATGCCGCTCAATCCATTTCTTTGGTAATTTCGTCGATCACCGCAGCGGCTTTGATTATTAATCTTATTATTTCGATCAATAGATAATGTATCCCAATTCTGCTTCTAATCCACAAAATCAGCCGAATCCTTTTCTAGCACAGCAAGAGGATGAAATCGATTTGAAGGTATTATTATTTAATTACCTTCAATATTGGCCAATTATTGTGATTTTCATGTTTCTTGGCCTGCTTTCAGCCTTTTTGTTAAACAAGTTTACAACCCCAATCTATAAAGTAGAATCTACAGTTTTGGTGGTGGACGATAAACCTACACTAGGTGCTGACCTTTTCGAATCTGCCGGACTGGGACTTCAAAATAAAAGTAATATTGATAATGAAATAGGAATATTAAAATCCTATTCTCTGGCACAATCTACCATTTCAGAGATGGATTTGAATGTGGCATATTTTCAGGATGACATATTCAAACCACGACAGATTTATGGAAATACTCCAGTTTATGTGGCAGTGGATTGGAATAGAGAGCAGGTTGTGGGAGGACTTTTTAGATTGGAAGTATTGAATGAGCAGAGCTTTGAACTTACCGTAGAGGACGAGGAAGCGTTTGCTGTTTTCAATCCAAAGGACCCATTTTATAAAAGTAAATTAGAGTCGTTTTCACTTCCTCGATCCGTTTTTGAGTTTGGTCAGGAGGTATCGGGTGAGTTTTATTCTTTCACAGTCAATCTAATTTCAGCCTTGCCTGGAGAGGTTTATTTTTTCCGTCTGATAGATACTCCTTCTCTGGCATTGAAAATGAAGGATGATCTTCAAGCAAATCCGCTTAACAAGCAAGCTTCTATTTTGACGCTTTCTATGGAAACTCCACTGAGAAGATTAGGGGAGAATTACATCAATAAATTGATGGAAGAATACCTGCAACGCGAACTCTATGAAAAAAATCAGGCATCTGAGAATACGATTCGATTTATTGAGCAGCAATTAAGCGGAATATCTGACTCTCTTGAGTATTCAGAAAGCCAATTGCAGGAATTCCGGTCTAAAAACAGAATTTTCAACCTTTCTCAAGAGGGCTCTATGATATTTGAGCGTCTTACAGACTTGGAACAGGAGAGAAGTCAGATTGAGCTAAACCTCAAATACCTACAGACATTACAATCCTATTTGGATAATAACCAATTGGGAGATTTGGTAGCCCCTGCCATCGTAGGCGTTACCGATCCTCTTTTGACCTCCTTAGTAGAAAGCCTTTCTGAATTACAGGCAGATCGAGTCCGGATATCAGCTACTTTCAATGATCAAACCCCACAGATGCGGGATATCAATTCCCGAATTCAAAGCACTTCAAATGCCTTGAAAGAAAATGTACGCTCAGCTATTGAAAACTCACGAAATACCCTTTCGGATATCAATGGCCGAATTAGATTGATCGAACAGGATATAAATGCATTACCTGCCACAGAAAGGAGTTTGTTGAATTATACCCGTCAATTCACAATCAACGAAAATATTTACATCTATTTGCTTCAAAAGAAGGCCGAGGCGGAAATAACCATGGCCTCCAATATGCCAAAGAATAAAATATTGGATTTTGCTAAGGCAGGTCAGACACCCGTAGCTCCAAAAAGTAGTCTGAACTTATTGATAGGCTTGATTTTAGGTTTGATTCTTCCGATAGGTTTCATAACTGTAAAAGATTTCCTCAATACAAAATTAGAAGATCCCAAGGAGCTTGAGAAAGCCATCAAGGTACCTTTGATTTCCATGATTGGGAGAAGTAATACAGGCGATAATTTGCCGGTATTATTAAATCCTAGATCAACCGTTACAGAATCTTTTCGCTCTCTAAGAGCCGACATGTCTTATTTAAGTCCCAATCGCGAAAGGATGACGGTTCTTTTTACATCATCCATCTCAGGGGAGGGAAAAACCTTCGTTTCCATGAATATGGCATCTGTCTTTTCCTTGATGGGCAAAAAGACCATTTTGATCGGATTGGACCTTCGAAAGCCAAAAATTGCCGAAGAATTTGGCTTGGTCAATGATAAAGGCATGAGTACTGCCTTGAGTTCGGATACTTCCTGGAAAGAAATCGTCAAATCCTCCAGTTACGAAAACCTAGATATCATCCTTTCCGGGCCGATTCCACCCAATCCTGCGGAGTTACTACTACAAGATAAATTCGGACAAATTATTGAAGAAATCCGCCAAGAATATGATATAGTGGTATTTGACTGTCCTCCTGTTGGGATAGTCTCTGAGACAAAAGAACTTTTCAAGCATGCTGATATCAGTTTCTTTGTATTCCGTCAGGGCTATTCCATGAAAGGAAATGCTGAGGTTCTCAATAATTTGGTAGAAAAAGGCGGAGTCAAAAAAATCTATGGTATCCTAAATGATGTCCATATTGACAAAGGCTATGGATACGGCTATGGCTATGGCTACGGATACGGTTATGGAAATAACTCCTACGGCTATCATGAAGAAGTCCAATTACCCTGGTGGAAACGGGCTTTGAGGAGGAAATAGGCCTTTGGGGAAATACACTTTGTGAAATACGCCTTCGGCGAAATATACTCCCTTCGGTCGCGAGATATAGTCGGCTTCGCCTCCTGAGATATACCTCCTTTCAGTCGGTGAGATAGGCTTCACTTCGTTCCAGAAATTACTGTTTTTACCGTCACTGCGAGCCGCGTAGCGGAGTGGCAGTCTCAAAAATGAAAGAAATACGCTTCGCGAAATATTGTCGTCTTCGCCTCTTGAAATACGCCTTCGGCGAAATATGCTCCTTTCAGTCGCGAAATATACTCCCTTCGGTCGCGAGATATAGTCGGCTTCGCCTCCTGAGATATACCTTAATTATTCGGTGAAATAAAAGAGTGCTGAAGGCACGACTTATAACAGCCCCGGGTACAACCCGGGGATTTCAATCGGACCAAATGGCCAAGCGCTGGCCCATGATTTTTATTTTGGAAGTGAGAATTGGGTGCCAGCAAGACATAGCGGATTTATTTTGTGCCGTGTGTGATGACACGAACGGGGGCGAGAAAAAGTGCTGAAGGCACAGCGAGACAGAGACGAAGAACGATTTACGAAATACGGCGTATTTGTATCAATTGACCTGCAGCCATTCCTCTGATGGTCTTCTTTTCGCTCGGCCGTTTTAATGTCGAATGATGAATGTTCAATGTCGAACTTGCCTGCTGCAAGCAGGTTTCGAAGTTGGAAAGAGTGCTGAAAGCAGGAAATTATAGGTAAAATTGAAGCAGTTAAAGAGACTCTGAAAGGGTCAAACCTTGAATAGCCCGGGGTTTTAACCCCGGGTAATAGAAACACCAATATCCCCAGCGCTGGCCCATAAACTTTGGTTTGGAAATGGAAAAATTGTGCCAGCAAGAGGACATAAAACCTTGAGTAAATAGCCATGCGTGATGACCTGTCTACCGAAGGTAGGCACGCACGGCGGCATTAGACTTGAACAAAGAGTGCTGAAGTGCCGGTCCGCCGCGGTGGACACGACTTGTAATAGCCCGGGGTTTTAACCCCGGGTAATAGAAACACCAATATCCTCAGCGCTGGCCCATAAACTTTGGTTTGGAAACGGATATTTTATGCCAGCAAGAGGACATAAAACCTTGAGTAAATAGCCATGCGTGATGACCTATCTACCGAAGGTAGGCACGAACGGCGGTAAAACGCTTAAGATTGGCATATGGTTTTGGGAAAATGAACAGGGAAAGGTTCTTTTTGTCGAACATTTTGGGTATCCATAGCTCTGGAAAGTTGAGGAAATCAATCATATTAGGTAATTAGTATAGCGAATTTCTTGATGCAGAGCTTCTTGTATATTCTTGTACAGGAATGCTAAAGAATATTACAAAATGCAAAAAATAGTATATAAAAAAAGTTAGTAGAAATTGGATTAAAAATGAGTACCAAAACTACTCATTTTTATATCTTTGAACCGTCAAGACAGAGCCAGGAGTGGCAAGGTTTTGGCTTTTCGACCCCCGAAATAACTGTAAAACAGTCTTTTTAAGCAGCTAAGACCCAGAAACGAAGAAAATATCGAGGAAGAAGCTACGGGAATCTTTTACCATTGATTTTTATCATAGTAGCCTTCTAAATCGAAATTTTTTCCGGATTGGGACTGAAAGGGCGAAGCTGCGTCAAGGGTGTTTAATTGTCGAACCGTTTAATTATCGAATCGATTATCTAGCCCGGAAACATTGATTGTTAAGGGTTAATAGTTAATTGTTAATGGTTTTTCCTAAATCTCTAAATCGGTTTAATTCCTGTTTATTATAGATTGATCACAAGTTTCAGTGGCGCGTATTGAAAGCTTTGAGGAATTAGAAATTTGGAAGGAGGCTCGTGAGTTAAGCAAGTTTGTTCGTGAATTAAGCCAAAAAGAACCATTTTCTAAGGATTTTAGATTCTCATCACAGATAAATTCAGCAGCAGGTTCTATAATGGACAATATTGCGGAGGGATTCGAGAGAGATGGAAACAGAGAGTTTATCAATTTTCTGTTCATTGCAAAAGGCTCCAATGGTGAAGTCAGATCCCAATCTTACAGGGCAATAGACTCGAAGTTTATTTCTATGCAAGAGTTTGAAATCTTACTAAAAAAGACAGAATCACTCAAAAGAAAGATTTTCAATCTGATTACGACCTTGAGGAATAGTGGAACAAAAGGTTATAAATAGAAATAGTACTAACTTAAATCTCAACGCCTTAACTCTTAACAACTTAACATTTAACTCTTAACCCTTAATAATTTAACGTTTAACTCTCCACCTTAAACCCTAATCCATGCCCAAAGCCATCATCGTTTCCGGTTATTTCAATCCCCTACACAAAGGACATATTGAGTATTTTAATCATGCCAAGGCAGTGGGCGATGAGTTGATTGTGATTGTCAATAATGATTATCAGCGTATGCTGAAGGGCTCTGCAGAGTTTCAGTTGGAGGATGAGCGGATGTTTATCGTTTCCAATATCAAATCAGTGGATAAGGTATATCTCTCCATTGATAAGGATAGAACAGTCTGTGAAACGATCAGAAAAGTCCATAAAGAACTTTCAAAGGATTATCAATTGGCCTTTGCCAATGGAGGTGATCAAAATAATCAGTCCATTCCTGAAGTTCCCGTTTGTGAGGAATTGGGAATCGAATTGATCGATGGCTTGGGAGAAAAGATTCAGTCGAGCAGTTGGTTGCTGCGCAGTTAAAAGTTCAAGGTTCAACGTTGTTAACCATGAACCCGGAACTCCGAACCCAGAACTTCGAACCCCACCTGCCTGCCAAAGGTAGGAACCACTCACTTCGACAATTCATCAGTTCATCAATTCGACAACAACTCACTTCGTCAATTCATCGATTCATCAATTCGACAATAACCCGGAATCCCGCCTGACCTCTGATTTAGAAACTCAGAAACTATTTTTTCGTTACTTT
>LJXT01000027.1 GCA_001314815.1 Algoriphagus marincola HL-49 | reverse complement strand
CGGGCAAGCGTAAACCCATCTTTTTTGGGCATCATGATGTCTAGCAGACAAAGATCGTATTTGTCTTTTTTGAACTTACTCCAGCCTTCTTCCCCATCCCTGCAGAGAGTGGGTTCATAGCCTTTCATTTCTAAATATTCCTTGAGAATATCACCCAGATTAGGGTCATCTTCTACTACTAATAGTCTGGCCTTGCTCATGTTGTTTTGGGTAAGTTTATGATAAAGGTACTTCCTTTTCCGATTTCACTTTGGACATTGATTCCGCCCTTGTGGGCTTCCAGCATAGTTTTAACATAGGAGAGCCCCAGTCCGAAACCCTTTACATCGTGTACGTTTCCGGTAGGAACCCGATAGAATTTGTCAAAAATCTTTCGCAGTGCATCCTTGCTCATGCCGATCCCCTGATCTTGAATACTGACAAATATCTGATCCTTATCCTCCCAAGCCTTCACACTGATTTCAGGTTTTTCAGGAGAATATTTATTGGCATTGTCCAACAGATTGTTGAAGATATGGGCGATATGAAATTTATCGGCTAGAAGGATTGGGTGCTCTAACTCGTTTTCGAAAGTCAATTCTCCCGATCGCTTTTCGATTTGCAGCGAAAAATGATCTACTGCATCCCCGAGGAGTTCGGAAATATTGACCTCCTCCAGTTTAAGCTTGAAATCTTGCTTTTCCAGTGCCGCAGCCTGAAGGACATTTTCGACCTGAGAGACGAGTCGTTTATTTTCATCTTTGATAATGCCCAGATATCTATCCCGGAACCTATCCTGGGATGAGAGCTCGGGATCTTGAAGTGCCTCCACAGCAAGACTCACTGTTGCTAGCGGAGTCTTAAACTCGTGAGTCATATTATTGATGAAATCATTTTTGATGTCGGATAAGGCCTTTTGTTTGAAAATGACCCGTATTGCATAGATAAAACACCAAATAATGACTCCGATAAATAGAATCGAAGAAGCTAGCGGAATCCAAAGTTGTCGTAGGACGTGTTTATTTTTTTCTGGGAAAAAGATATACAAATAGTTTTCCTTACCGACAATATCACGTGGAAATAGCTTGGCTTGAATTCCATACTGCACCAATCTAAAAGGCTGATCCACCGGACCAATTCCCATTAAGAGTCCATCATCTTTCAAAATGCCCAATTCAAAATTCTCCATGATTCCCCGCTCGAGCAGAAAGCTTTTGACAATTTTCCGAACTTGTGCGGTGTCCAGTCTTTCCATGATAGCCCTTTGCCCCTGAGAATACTCATCCCATGCCCGATTCATCATGTCAATCTTCAAGTTTACCCGCCGGATTTTATTTAATGCCTCTTGCGATACATTGGTCTCATATTGAATAAAAGCCTCTTCGACAATGCTTTGATTTGAATTTCTTTCTGAAGCCTTCTCCAGCTTGCTCAAATACTGAAGCTGCCTTTCTTTTTCTTCCAAAAGTATGGCCATTTCATCAGGAGTAAACATCGTAGAAGCTACCTCGGGGGTCATGTAGGTGAAAAATTGCTCCAATTCATCCAATAAAGAGATGTTGATTCCGCGGACTTCGAGCATTCGCTTAAAAGTCGTACTTACTTCAGGTACTTTTCCGATGTCAAGTGTGTCCAAGATGGAAGCTTTGGAACGCACTTGTAATCGAGGCCTGATTTCATCCAAGTCAATGGGTTCGATTTTTTGAAAAAGTGATTCTCTTAGCTTAGGGTCTCGAGCGAGTTGGGTAAGCACCACATCACTGGCCTCACTTTTTTCTAATTCATCCACCGTACTGGCTAATGCTTGATAGACTTCCTGATCAAAGCGCTGCTGATTGATACTGATGGCATTATTCACCCAATAGTACTGAAAGGCCATCAAACCAAAACTGGCGACGGACATCAGGATGATGATCAGGTTTATTTTGCGCTTGGACATATGACAAATTTACGGCCTTTGACTACTAGGGGTCAATGCTTAACAAGTTTTAACCGATTGAGATCTAGCCTATTTACTGCAATAAATAGCTTCTCGCATCAATTCTATGCGAATTCTTCGCTGCTTGCCGGCTTGATGCCTATCTTTGAGGGCAAATTTCAGACCATGAATTCAAACCAACATCCACAAGATATTCAAGGAGTAAATCTACTTTCGCTAGCTGATCAATATGAGCTGCCACTTTATGTGTACGACGGTGAAAAAATCGTTAATCAGATCCAAGCGATGCAGGAGGCTTTTGCATCAGTTCCCCTCAAAATCAAATATGCCACCAAGGCCCTTCCCAACATTTCGGTATTGAAACTAGTCCGGAATGCAGGGGCTGGGATCGATGCAGTTTCCATTGAAGAAGTGAGACTGGGTATGCTAGCGGGCTATGAAGCCTCCGAAATCATGTATACACCCAGTGGAGTGTCCTGGCGGGAAATCGAGGAGGCCGTGGATCTGGGCGTGATGGTCAATCTGGACAGTATTCCACTTATCCGGGAATTTGGTGAAAAATATGGAAATCGAGTGCCTGCCTGTATTCGGATCAATCCGCATATTATGGCTGGAGGAAACTCCAAGATTTCCGTGGGGCACAAACACAGCAAATTTGGAATTTCCATTGAGCAGCTTGAACAGATAGTGCAAACTGTTGAAAAGTATCAGCTCAGCATCGTAGGACTGCATGTGCACACTGGTTCGGATATTTTGGACGCGGAGGTATTCCTCCGTGGTGCCAAAGTTCTATTTGACGCAGCAAAGCATTTCAAAGCATTGAAATTCATTGACTGTGGCGGCGGATTCAAGGTGGCTTATAAAGCTGGAGACCCTTTCACGGATATCCGGGAAGTAGGCAGGATTGTTTCCAAGGCTTTTTTGGACTTTTGTGAAGACTATGGCCGACCGCTAGAATTATGGCTGGAACCGGGTAAGTTTTTGGTCAGTGAAAGTGGGTATTTCTTAGCCAAAACAAATTTGGTGAAGGAAACGCCCACGGTGACTTTTGTAGGGGTAGATTCTGGGCTGAACCATCTGATTCGTCCGATGATGTATGATGCCTACCATGATGTGTATAACCTGAGCAATCCAAACGGGCCGGAGAAAACGTATCATATCGTAGGGTATATCTGCGAGACGGATACCTTGGCTGCGGATCGGAAACTTTCAGAAGTAAGAGCAGGCGATGTATTGGTTTTGAAAAATGCCGGCGCGTATGGATTTAGCATGGCATCCAACTATAATTCAAGACTTCGACCCGCAGAAGTACTGATTTGGAAAGGGAAAGCGCATTTGATCAGAAAACGGGAAGAATTTGAAGATTTGATCAGGCATCAAGTGCCAATCGAATGGTAGACTAGAAAAAAGGGGAAAGCTTTTTGCTTTGGTATAGTTATTGAGATTGGAGAGAGACTATTAAGATTAAGGTCTAGAAACCCAAATTGATTGATCACCCCAATCGTAAGCCCTAGTAGTTTCACAACCTAAATTTCATAATTCAATTTACTGAGGCCCAAGGTAAAATGCCTACCTTTAACTTGGTAATATTGGTGGCGTAAGGTACATGCGAACGAAGAGATCGGTCAGTCTACTAGTTGTTTTTTCCATTTTTTGGATGGGGTTGGGGATGCTGTCTGCTTTTGGGCAAGGAGTGGTAAGAATTCCAAGAGCAGGTTTTCCTTATTGCCAACCATTTACTTCGACCGGGAATCCAAATGATATTCCGTTTACAATTGCACGAGGAAATGAAATTTTTAATTATTTCCCTCTTAATCTATCGAGCGATAGAGATCTGATTTTAACTGGGAATGCATTGCAATTAACTCCCTCTGAGCAAAATCAAAGAGGTTATGTTTTAATAGACCTTCCTTTCTCTTCAGAATATGGTATAAAAGCCTCGTTTGAATATTTTATACATACGCCAGGAGGTAATGGATTAGGAGATGGATTGAGTTTCTTTTTGATTGACGGAGCAATTGATGCATCAACTTTTGAAATTGGAGGAGTTGGTGGGTCATTGGGCTATGCCCCTCATGGCCTAAACTCTGGAGCATATACGACTGGCGGGGTAACTGGTGGTTATGTTGGAATTGGGTTTGATGTTTTAGGGAACTATGGAAACTTCCATGAAAAAAAATATGGTGGGTTTTCAAATCCTAATCAATTTAATTTTCTTACTCCATCTTCGAATCTCGAGTTTTACCCAGATGCAATCTCTATCAGAGGGCCTGTACATCCGTCTGATGCATTAAGACGCAATAATGAGCCTTTTTTAGATCAAACCAATCTAACTGTAGATAGCTATCAGTTTATTGATGGATTAATAACCTATTTTGACACAGATTTAAGTGACTATTCCTCACCTGGATATTATTTAAATCGAGTAAGCAATGGTTCAGCAGCTCTTTGGAGTTCAAACCCTTCTTTTTTTCTAGGCACAAGTGAGCAATTTAAAATAGGGTCTGGGCTACGGCCCCAAGATACTAGTTGTGGAACAATCCCAAATGGCTATCGAAAAGTTTTTATTGATCTTGAGCCTACTGGAAATCCGACTTCACCTTATCGAATTTCCTTGGATATGTTGGTAGATAATAATCCAACCCCAGTATCAATTTTTAATGGTTTGCTTTATTCAGATAATCCAGCACCAGAAACTTTAAAAATTGGTTTTGCAGCTTCCACAGGATCCGACTTTTATAGCATTCATGAAATTCGAAATGTTGCGCTTCAGGTTTCTAGTATTGAGGAGCAAGACAAGCCTCAGCCTCCTTCGCTTTTCAGGGAGGTTTGTATTGATCAAAGTGATGAAGTTGAATTCCCTTTTTGTGTAAATCTACCTTCGAGTGTAAACGCATTTATCCAGTGTATTCAGCTTTTTGATACTGACCCTGGACCAGGGAACAATGATTTTACGCAAGATACATTCGATTGTGGTCTATCTCCTTTTTGTAGTGAAAGATGTTTAGATCAGAATAAAAGAATCCCTGTATTTGACCCTAATGACCCAACAAGACAGGTTGGTGAATTAATAGCGGAACTTTCTGATGAGGTAGAACCGGGAGAATTTAATCAGGCTTTGATCAGATATGAAAGAACAGATTTATCCTTTTATGGAACTGTAACCGCCTGGTATAAGATTATTGATAATTTCGGTCTTGAGTCAGATGGCACGCCCATCACGATTACGGTGAACCCTCTACCTCAAATATTAAACCCAGGGGTAGTACAAGACCCTACTTGTGATGGACAATCTGATGGAAGTTTGTCGAACGTGGTAATTGATTTTTTAGTTCCAGGACAATACACCTTGGAGGTTGAGAACCAAGATGGAGATACTTTCCCCTTTAACATAATTAGTGAAACAACAAACCCAGAGGGTTATAGTACTGTAACTATTGATGTGTCTGGTCTAAACCTTGGAGATTTCTTCGTAGAAGCTTCAAACATAAGTAACTCTAGCCTCGGAAATATTTGCAGTGGGAATTTTGATAATATTACTGATGACGATTGCGATATAAGACTTCCTATTTCAACCATAACAAACGTAACAGGTACCCCTGTAGAAGTAGATTTAGACGATCAAGAAGTTTGTGAAGGAACGCCAGTAGTTTTTGAACCTCGGCTTTTTGATGCTAGTGATGCCACCAACCCTAGTTTTCTTTGGTGGAAAGACGCAAACAAGACTCCAGGAGAACAAATCACAGACGGTCAAACTGAAGGCCCCATTGAGTACAATATTGACACCAACACAGGCACATTAACCATAACAGGACTTCCTCAAAGCGGTACTCCGTATGAATATTTTGTGGAGGTGGTTGCTGATCCAAGCCAAAATCTTTGCGCCACTCCTGCAGGAAGCTTGAAACCTGTCCAAGTTTTGGTACTACCTCCTCTTTCCTTAGATGCTACCGTGTCAGACGATTTATGTCGGTTAGGGGCTGGACAGATAGTCGTAAATGCCTCTGGAGGATTTGGCACATATGAATACAGTTTGGATGGGGGAGCTTTTCAATCCTCCAACACCTTCTCGGGTCTTTTGCCAGGTACTTATACAATAGATGTCAGTGCTGGAAGTAATTGTATAGGAACTATCACCGAAACGATCGAAGGACCAGCAGAAACTCTATCCATCACCCAACTAGACCAAACCAACCCTTCTTGTGGTCTAGAGAATGGAATCGTAACATTTGAAGTAGCAGGCGGTACTCCAGGTTACACATTTACGTTAAATGGCGACCCAATTACCCCACAGCTCAATGGTAATACTTATACCATTGATGGGCTCTACGATGCTCCTACCCATATCATCGAGGTGATCGATAGTAATAATTGTAATGCCACTTTTACCACATCTGCCTTCGACCCTATTCCAATCCCTACTTTTGATGCAACGGATGCAGTAATATGTCCTGGCGAAACGGCCATTCTCACTGTTCAAACCGTTGAGCTAAGCAATGCTACAAATCTGAGTTACTCCTGGAGAGATGAAAACGGTAATCCACTTAGCGATGGAAATGGAATCAGTTATTCGGCCAATGCAACAACCGGTGAGCTTCAAATCACTGGTCTGAGTGAAAATGTAGATCCTTACGAGTTTCAAGTAATTGTATCCGGAGATAATCTTTGTAATTCGGATCCGATACCTGCAACTGTGACGGTAAATCCGGTTCCTAAAATCCTAGAAGCCCAGCCTGTCAATATCTTGTGTTTTGGAGAGGCGACCGGAAGTATCACCTTTATCCCAGAGGATGATACTGCCGGAGCAGATTATGAATATAAACTTGACAAGGAAGCCACTTCTTGGCAAGGCCCTGTGTTCAATAATCTCCCTTCAGGTACATACAGTCCAGAAGTACGAAATACCAATACCGGCTGTACTACTACCCTGCCCGATGTCACCTTAACCGAACCAGCCGAAGTTTTATTTGACTTTGATGAAGTCATACAGCCTGCCTGTGATGAAGCAAACGGATTGATCCGGGTGGATTTCAGCGGAGGCGTGGGTCCCTACGACGTAGAGCTTTTCCAAGATGGCTCCTCGATACGAACTGAAAATGACGCATCTTCCCCCTTGGAGTTTCGAGACCTTGCTCCGGGTGATTATGAAATTCGCTTGACTGATGATAATGGATGCCCTCATTCTCTTAATCAGCAACTGATCAATGATGTGGGGATACAGATTTCTGTAGATCCGATGAGTGATGAAATCTGTGCGGGAGATGCAGCCACCATTTTACCGGTAATCACTACAGCCGGAAATCCAGAACTAACCTGGTACAAAGACGCCAACCGACAGGATGAAATCAGTACCAGTGCAACTCCCGATGCAGATGGATTGACATTTGATGTAGATGCCTCGACCATGCAGCTTGAGGTCACTGGATTACAACCGGGCACATACACATATTATCTGGTAGCCGAAGGACCGGGGTATTGTCCCAATCCTCCATTTGAGGCAAACATAACGGTGCTAGAACCGATCTCAGCAACATTAGCCATAGAAAATGAAGCTTGTTTTGATGCAGGAGACGGAAGCATCGAGGTTTCAGCTAGTGGCTCAGATGGGAATTTTGAATATAGTATCAATGGTGGCACCGACTGGCAAAGTACTACGCTTTTCAGCAATCTAAGTCCTGGAACTTACACCATAGACATAAGGAGCACCGGAGGCAATGATTGTGTTTTCAATGTAAGTGGAGAAGTATTGGGAACAACACCAATCGCGATCAATGCGCCTGATATTCTCCGCAGCAGTTGCGGTCTGTCTAATGGTAGCATCGAAAATCTTCAGATCTCGGGTGGTTGGGGAAATTACTCGGTAGAATGGAGACAGGGAAGTGAAACAGGGCCGGTAGTCTCCTCGGATCCTACGCAAGCAGTAGATTTAGCACCAGACACTTATTTCTTGCTTATCACCGACGATGAAGGATGTCCATTTGTCGAAAGTTTTGTACTGGAAGAACAGCCTCGACCTGAATTTGTGATTGCTCCTGTAGAAATCTGTGCAGGCGAAGAAGTCATATTGACCCCAGTTAATACTGTTTCCGGATCATCAGGGTCTGATTTGGTATGGTATAAGGATGCTTCCAGAACCCAAGAAATCAGCAATGGTCCAGATCCGAATGATCCGGCTGTAAGCTATGCGCTTGATCCAGATGGGGTTTTGACCATTACGGGACTATCGGGCGACCGAGATCCTTATACCTATTATCTCCATGTGGTTTGTAATGATGAGATGGTCCCTGTAGATGCCTTGGTGCGTACTGTTCCAGATCTTGATTTCGAAACAGATCCAGAGCAGTGTTTTGGAGCAGAAGATGGTAAAATCAGAATAATAGCCGGAGCTGACCCACTCTACGAATACTCCATTTCTGGAAACAATTTGACACAGGCTGAACTTGAAGCCGCTGAGTATGCACCGGGGACTTATACCATTTCAGTAAGCAATGAAGGATTTTGTCTCCAAGACTTCACCGTTGTGGTAGAAGGCCCTGATGCACCTTTGGAAGTAGATCCTCTTACACAGATTGATCCTGGATGTGGAGCAGATATCGGTGTAATCTCTACAGAAGTTAGTGGAGGCTGGGCTCCTTATGAGGTGACGCTTTTCAGAGATGGCTCGGCCATTGAAACCTCCACCTTCCAAGGACCGGAAGTTGAATTTGATGATTTAGCCCCAGGAGATTATTATTTGACAGTCACCGATGCCGAGGGATGCGTAGAAACTTCTAACACCGTTACTTTGGTATATGGTCCTACTCAGGTCATCATCGACGATGCAGAGATTTGTGAAGGAGAAGATGCCGTGCTGATTCCTTCGATCAATCCTTCAGCACCCAATCCCACTTATTCCTGGTTTAAAGATGCTGCAGCAACTATTCCAATTGTATCTGATCCGAATCCAGACGCAAACGGTCACATTTTCCAAATAGCAGCAGATGGCACTTTAACTATTTCAGGATTGGATGCCTCAGATTCTCCTCAGACTTACTATGCAACTGTTTCTGGCACTGATGTTTGTGCAGGTTTTATCGGCTCGGCGCAAGTTGTGATCAATAGAATCCCTTCACTTAGCTATGCAGTGAGTAATGAGGTTTGTTTTGGGGATAATGGAACCATCAATCTACAAGGAAGCGCCGGCGATGGCACATTTGAATATTCTCTAAACGGCAATGACTGGCAGAGCTCAGGGACTTTTGATGTTGCCCCGGGGATTTATACCGGATATGTACGAAGTGGGGCAGGATGTATCGTATCAAGCCCAAATATTGAAGTACAAGGCCCTTCCGCTCCACTGAGCTATTCCGAACCCGCACTCGTAGATCCTACATGTAACACGGCTGATGGAAGCATTTCCTTTACAATCAGTGGAGGCTATGGAAACTATTCTGTTGAGGTGACCAAAGACGGAGCTAGCTTTGGGACCTTTGCTTCTCCTTCAGGTCAGGTAGATCTTCAAGATTTGGAATCAGGGAGCTATTCTTTCTTGATCTTGGATGAAAATCCAGATGGAATAAATTGTCAACTGAGTATTCCTGCTCAGATTGAATTGGAGGATCTTCCAACTCCTCTTTCTGCATCCGGGGTCGAAATCTGCGAAGGAGAGACAGCAAGTATTCAAGCAAGCACTACCCAAACGGGTATCAGTCCTGTATTTACCTGGTATCAAAATGCCAACGGAACAGGCGAAATAAATAACGGAACATCAGGCTCTGTAAGCTATCAAATCAATAGCTCAACGGGGGAACTTTCCATTAGCGGATTAAGTGGTCAAAGCGATCCTTATGTGTACTATGTGGGTATTTCCGGAAATGGAGTTTGTGAACCAGAACTCGTGCCGGTAGAAGTATTTGTCTATCCAATACCTAATTTAAGGGTATCTAACCCATCGATCGTCTGCGATCCCCAAGGCACAGTTGACCTGACACAGTTTATCGAAGGGTTTAATCCGAATATCTACGACTACAACATCATTGACCCGACTGGAGGATCAATGAGAATGGATGAAATTGATGCTGTAAACTTGAGTGGTTCTTATCAAGTCAGCACTAGCCTGAGAGGAGCAGATTGCTGGTCAGCAGAACAGCGAATCCAAGTGATTATTTCTGATACTGAATTGATACCTGAATTCAACTATGAAATCGACCTAGGAGGTGGCAATATTCTCGCGAATGCGGAAGTGCAAATCCAGGAACCTGTACAATTCCAAGATGTGTCCCTAGGTAAAGTCATTATTTGGAATTGGGATTTTGGTGATGGCTCTACTAGCTCTGCACAAAACCCAAGTCATGAATATCAAAAGAAGGGAAGCTACACCGTTACTTTGACTACCATAGACGAATTTGGATGTGTGGCAGAGTATCAGCGAGTCATTCAGGTATTTGACGACTATATAATCATGGTACCAAATGCTTTCACTCCTGATGGCACCAAGAATCAATATTTCAAACCTCAATATAGAGGAATAGCCTCCATGGAGTTTTATATCTTCAATACCTGGGGAGAATTGATATTTGAAGCCAACTCACTCGAGACGATGGGGTGGGATGGAACACTAAACGGAAAGAAAGTCCCTAATGGAAATTATGTTTACCGGGCAGTCTTCACCACACGATCTGGGGAAAAAGAAGAAAGGTCAGGAGTTTTTGTGTTGATCAGATAAATGAGGAGAGGGATATTATATAGCGTAGGTATTCTGATTTTTTGGGTTTATGCTGGCTTGGCAAAAGCCCAAGACGTACAGTATTCCCAATTCTACGCTGCTCCACTCTACCTAAACCCTGCACTTACCGGTGGCTCTGAACTCACAAGAATCGGCGTCAATTATCGGAATCAATGGCCCGGTCTGGATCAAAGCTTCAATTCTTACTCCTTTTATATCGACCATTACGTCTTTGATTACAATTCTGGAATCGGCTTGATATTCAATGGAAATCAAGAGAGTATGGCTAACCTCTCCACCAACGAAATAGGCCTTTCCTACGCTTACAAGCTCCAACTCGGTGAGGACACATACTTCCGTCTAGGAGGACAGGCGAGTTACATGCAGCGTGATGCCTTTTTCTCAGATTTGGTCTTTGGGACGCAAATAGATATCATTAACGGAACAGTAGGCGGAATTACGGATGAATTAGATGGCGTACCCATCGACAGTCGCTATAGCTTTTTTGATTTTGCTGTAGGCGGCATGTTTTATACCAAAAATATCTGGCTAGGTGCTTCTGCACACCACTTAGGAGAACCCAATATTAGTTTTGTCGAAGATCAGATTTCGGAGTTGCCCATGAAACTATCGCTTCAGGGAGGGATCAAATTTGATCTAACGGGAGGCCGAAGGGACTATTTTACCCATGCCTATCAGGAAAGAGCGATTTCCTTTGCCTTCAATTACAAGCAACAAGACCCATTCAATCAATTGGATATCGGGACTCAACTCTATCTCGATCCGCTCGTCCTAGGATTGTGGTATCGTGGTTTACCTACCAAAAATGCCCTTCCCAATAATGAAGCACTGATAGCTCTGATTGGGGTTTCCCTACCAAGTGGATTAGATATCGGCTACTCTTTCGACTACACCGTTTCCAAATTAGGCCTTCGCAACTCGGGTGGAGCTCATGAAGTCTCTGTGACTTACCGATTCCTTTGGGGGGATCCAAAAAGCCGAAACCAGCGAGCACGAACAATTCCTTGTTTTAGGTATTGATAAACTAAGGTTAAAAAACCATAACGTGACAGCGAGGCTTTACCACAAAATGCCTTAGGCATGAATTATAGTCTAGCCAGCCATTTCAATGGCTGGAAAATGTAAGCTACAGAGTTCAGAAAATGCCGGAGGCATGACCGATATTATAAATAAGATATCTATCTAAATCTAAAGATTTTTAATCAGTCATCATCGCCAGCGAAGTTTAACAGTCTCAAAAGTCTATTTCTTCAAAACTATTTTTTGCAATAGAAGTGTTTCCCCTTCAATAATCCTCCTTGCAATGCATACTATTTATATTCATTGAAAACGTGCGTGAGACACGCACGTCGGCAAAGGAAAAAGTTCGTGAAGACCTACTTGTCCCTTAGGCAGACACATACGTTAGCGAGTAGACTTTTCACAAAATTCTGTGCCCTCAGTAGAAAAAATAAAACCACAAAGCGCACCAAGATCACCAAGCTTATTTTTCCTTAGTGCTCATCGTGTACTTAGTGGTTCAAAAACTTCTCTCTGATTGTGGCTAAAGAAATTTACTTATCAAACAAAGGAGGCCGCTTGGCTTGCCAGTCCGTTTTGCGTTGAATATATTCTCCCAAAAGCACCAATTTATCCTCTTCGAAGAGATTCCCAAGTAAAGTAATCGATGTGGGACTTCCGCTCTGATTAAAACCATTTGGCATACAAAGAGCCGGATGCCCGGTCAAATTAGTGATTTGTAGTTGCTGACCACCATAGCTCGGGGTCACGATCACGTCATAATCCTTCATCAAGTCATGCATCTCTTGGATCAACACACTGCGTTGCCGAGCCAAATTCACATATTCTACCGCCGGAATCAAACGGGCGGCTCGGAATAGGTTCGGCCAGGCACTTTTTCCCTGAGCAACTAATTCGTCATCCCACCCTAATCGAGTGAGTTCATCAAAAGCCGCAGCACCTTCCACCATCAACATCATGGTCAAAGGACCTGCAGAAACTGAAGTCTCCAATTCTACAGGATGCAGTTCAAATCCCTCTGTTTCCAAAAATTCCAATACGTTACGATCATTCTCCGAACTACGATTTCCTTCGAAAAAGGACTTGAAATAGCCGATTTTTAAGTCTTTAGGGTTTTTATCTCCATCAAAATTGAAAGCGGCTTCAATGGTACTCGGATCCTTGAAATCCTTCCCATTCAAAACCGAAAGTACGATAGCATTATCCAAAGCTGAGCGGGAGATCGGACCGATTTTATCCATAGACCAGCTAAGGGCCATGGCCCCATGCTTGCTCACTCGCCCATAAGTAGGTCGCAGGCCAGTTACCCCATTCCGAGTACTGGGAGAGACGATAGATCCAAGCGTCTCGGTACCAATGGCAAAAGGAACCAAACCTGCGGATACAGCTGAAGCCGAACCTGCGGAAGAACCGCTTGATCCCTGCTCCAGATTCCAAGGGTTTTTGGTCACTCCACCGTACCAAACATCTCCCATGGCAAGGGCCCCTAAAGTGAATTTACCCACTAGAATCGCTCCTGCTTCATCCAACTGTGTGACGATCTGTGCAGTTTCGTCGATTTCCTGATCTTGGTAAGGCGCGGCCCCCCAAGTGGTTTTCGTTCCTTTTACAGCTAACAAATCCTTGATCCCGTAGGGAATTCCGTGAAGTGGGCCTCGATAGCGTCCGGAAGCAAGCTCTGCGTCCATTAATCTAGCTTTGCGAAGCGCATCCTCCTCCATCAGTGTAATCAGGCATTGTAAAGTATCTGAATAATTTTTGATTCGATCTAAGTAGATTTTTGTCAATCGCTCGCTGGAAAGCTTACCTGTTTTGATCAAACCAGCTAATTGATGCACAGGAGTGTAAGCGATATCCTTATATGATGCGGGTAGGGACACATCCTCATCCAGGCCAAAATTCACCGGCATTTGCCGGGTTTCTGGCTGATATCCAATAGGAAGTGGATTAAAAACCAAAGATGGGGCGATGGCGTTCTCTAGTTTGTATTCTCTGGAAGATTGGAGATTGGAGCGTTGATTTTCCAGTCGGGAAATCATACTGTCCTTTTCCGCAGGAGTGAACGAAAGCCCGATCAAGTCCGCAGCATGATCGATGGTTTGAGGAGTGATTTCTCCCATCATTTTTCCAGCAGTAAATCCAAGTCCTAAAGCAGCTCCGATTCCAAGGGCTACAAAAAAGCCAGAATGTGGTCTATTTTTTCTTTCCATGAGATAGTTTTGTATTATGCAAAAACAAGCATGCACCGAAGGTGTTTATTTAGCTTAAATAATTCAAACCGTTCATGGATCAAAAGCCTGATTTCCCCATTTTTCCTATGCATTTCAGAGGCCTGCTCTTACTAGCAGGCATGTACACAATCGCTTGGTCCGCATTTTTCAAGTGGTTTGGGGAGGAATTGATCGCCTGGCTAGCCATTCAGCCTGGACAAGTTTTTGACGTTCCGGCGATGTGGTATGGCAACTTAGGACTAGTAGTTGGGCTGATCATATTTGTGTCGGCCTTTTACCCGGTCAGTTGGGTTTACCTGATTCTTGCAGGACTTACGGGCAAAATAATCCTGACCATCTGGTTTTCATTGGGTTTTCTACCAGATCTTGATTGGAATAAACGGACAGGTTTTCACTTGATTTTCAATGAACTACTTTGGCTGATTCCGCTTATCCTCATCTTCTTGCGTGCTTTGCAAGTCCGGGAATATTTAAGGAAAGAGGAGACCAGTTCTTAAATCCAAGCAGGAATATTTTTAATTAAATCCTTTCTGTATCTCGGATTGGGACCTCAGGCAGGGGATTTTTTGTAACTTCAACTGCTCATTTGGACACAAGATAAAATGACTCAAAAACAAACCCATAAACTTTTCCTTCTCGATGCGATGGCCCTGATTTACCGGGCCCATTTTGCCTTCAGCAAAAACCCCCGAATCAATTCCAAAGGTCTCAACACCGGGGTCATGTTGGGCTTTACCAATACACTTTTGGAAGTGCTGAATAAAGAAAAACCCTCGCACATCGCAGTCGCTTTCGATACTTCAGCCCCCACCTTTCGACATACGCAGTTTGTAGAATACAAAGCTAACCGACTGGAACAGCCGGAAGATATCACGGTTTCTATTCCATGGGTGAAAGAAATTGTCAAAGCCTTCAACATCCCCCTTTTGGAAATGGATGGCTTTGAAGCGGATGACATCATCGGCACGATTGCCAAAAAAGCTGAGCGTGAATCATTCACCGTCTACATGATGACTCCGGACAAAGATTACGGACAGTTGGTGGATGATCATATTTTTCTCTACAAACCCGCATTTATGGGAAATGGGGTAGACATCATGGGACCAAAGGAAGTCTGTGCCAAGTGGGAAATTGATCATGTGGACAAGGTCACTGATATCTTAGGCTTGATGGGGGATAAGGTAGATAATATTCCCGGTATCCCGGGTATCGGTGCCAAAACAGCCACCAAACTGCTCAAAGAGTTTGGCACAATAGAAGAATTGGTCAAAAACACCCATCTGCTCAAAGGAAAGCAAAAAGAAAATGTGGAGAACTTTGCAGCGCAGGGGCTCCTATCCAAAGAATTGGCCACCATCAAAATCGATGTGCCGGTGGACTTTGTAGAAGAGGAACTACGCTACGATGGCTTTGACGAGGAAAAGCTTCAGGCCATTTTCACCGAATTGGAATTCCGTACGCTCTCTAAGCGGGTATTCAAAGAAGAGGGCAAAAAGGCAGTAATTCAGCAAAATGAGCAATTGGGTCTTTTTGCGGATGTAAGCAGCGGCAGCACATCGGTAAGTCCGGAAGTAGAATTTGAAGAAGATACCGTCAATACCCGCGCTCCGATTATTTTAGAGACTGTTGACGGGAACTTTCACAATTACCACAAAATCAAAGGAAAGGAAGCTGTCAAGGAACTTTCGAAATATTTATTGTTGCAAAAAGAAGTTTGCTTTGATACAGAGACCACATCGCTCAATGCCATGGAAGCGGAACTGGTCGGGCTTTCTTTCGCCTATCTGTGCGGTGAGGCCTATTACATCCCTTGCCCGGAAGATCAGCAGGAAACCGAAGCGATTCTGCAGGAGTTGAAGCCCTTTTTTGAAAATGAATCCATCTTCAAAATCGGCCAAAATATCAAATATGACCTTTTGGTGCTGAAAAATTACGGCATCGAGGTCAAAGGATCCCTCTATGATACCATGCTAGCCCATTACCTGATCGAGCCGGAAGGCAAGCATGGCATGGACGTTTTAGCGGAGCAATACCTCCATTACAAACCAGTGTCCATTACCGAACTGATCGGCAAAAAAGGCAAAAATCAAGGCAATATGCGGGATGTGGATGAAGACACGGTCACCGTATATGCTGCGGAGGATGCGGACATTACCCTCCGAGTGAAAGAAAAACTCGACCCAACCCTCAAGGAAAATGAGCTTGAAAAGTTGTTTTACGAGGTGGAAAATCCATTGATTCCAGTCCTAACCGATATGGAATTTGAAGGGGTGCGCATCGATACAGACAGCTTAGCTGAATTGAGCAAATCACTCGAAACCGAAAGTCAGGAAATCGAAAAGCGGGTCTATGAATTGGCTGGTGTGAAATTCAATCTCGCCTCTCCCAAGCAGTTGGGCGATGTATTATTTGAAAAGCTGAAACTTGATCCGAAAGCAAAAAAGACCAAAACAGGCCAATATGCCACCGGGGAGGAAATCTTGAGCAAACTAGCCGGCGAGCATGAAATCGCCCGAGCTATTTTGGATTACCGTCAAATGGTAAAACTCAAGTCCACCTACGTGGATGCCTTACCCACCATGATCAATAAGAAAACCGGTCGAATTCATACCACTTACAATCAATTTGTGGCAGCTACAGGTCGACTTTCTTCGATCAATCCAAACTTGCAGAATATTCCTATCCGTACCGATCGGGGGAGGGAAATCAGAAAAGCATTCGTGCCACGGGATGAAAATCATGTCCTTCTGGCGGCAGATTATTCTCAGATCGAGCTTCGAATTATGGCGGCTTTTTCCAAGGATGAATCCATGATCGAAGCCTTCAAAAACGGTCGGGATATTCATGCTACGACAGCTGCCAAGATTTTCCAGGTACCCTTAGAGGAAGTGACCTCTGATATGCGTAGAAAAGCCAAAACGGCCAATTTTGGGATCATTTACGGTATTTCGGCCTTTGGGCTGTCCCAGCGGCTTTCCATCCCAAGAGGAGAGGCCAAAGAAATCATCGATGCCTATTTCAAGGAATTTCCTGCGGTCAAAGCCTATATGGATGGAGTGATTGAAAAAGCCCGAACCGATGAATTTGTGGAGACCATTTTGGGCCGCCGCCGCTACCTTCGGGATATCAATAGCCGGAATCAAACCATGCGTGGATTTGCTGAGCGAAATGCCATCAATGCGCCAATCCAGGGTTCAGCAGCTGACCTGATTAAAGTGGCCATGATTCGAGTTCATGATTGGATGAAAAAGGAAAAGCTGAAATCCAAGATGATCTTGCAAGTGCATGATGAATTGGTTTTTGATGCCCATCGAGATGAGGTGGAGCTTTTGAAAAAAGAAGTTCCCAAGCTGATGTCCGAAGCGATTGACCTTCCTGTGCCGATCGAAGTGGAAGTTGGATTGGGGAATGATTGGTTGGAAGCGCATTAAATTAGAAGCTAGAAGCAAGATGATAGAAGCAAGACTTTCTAATCAGAACGCTTATCTTTTCGATTCTTGACTCTATCTACTTGATACTTGATACTAACTACTTGCTACTCCTCTAATGGCTAAAATAAAAACCACTTAGAGTCAAGATGCAAGATATTAGAAGCAAAACTGTCTGATTTAAATGCTCTTGTCTCTTGGTTCTCGCCTCTTGTTTCTATCTACTTGCTACTAAATACTTGCTACTTCCCTTATGGCTAAAATAAAAACCTCTTTCTTCTGTCAAAACTGTGGGGCTCAAAGCCCAAAATGGCTGGGAAAATGTCCGGCTTGCGGGCAATGGAATACCTATGTGGAAGAAATCATCCAAAAGGAAGAAAGCGGAAAGGGGAGTTGGAAACCAAGTGGTAGCGGAACAAAAAAAACCAATACCCCCAAAAAAATCAAAGAGGTCAACTACGAGGAACAAGCTCGATGGGTGACTGGGGACTCGGAATTAGATCGGGTGCTTGGCGGAGGAATCGTCCCGGGATCTTTGGTCCTGATTGGAGGGGAACCGGGGATCGGCAAGTCCACTTTAATGCTTCAAATCGCATTGACGCTTACCGGGAAAACCATTCTCTATGTCTCCGGTGAAGAATCGGAAGCCCAAATCAAAATGCGTGCAGATCGAATGGCTGTCTCCAATCCGGATTGCTATGTACTCTCTGAAACAAACACCCAACAGATATTTCAGCAGGTCGAACTGCTCAAGCCCGATTTTTTGGTCATTGACTCCATTCAAACTTTGAATAGCCAATATGTCGAATCCGCTGCCGGTTCGGTCTCGCAAGTGAGGGAATGCACGGCAGAGCTGATGAAATTTGCCAAAGAGACAGGTACACCAGTCTTTCTGATCGGGCATGTCACTAAGGAAGGATCCATTGCCGGACCCAAGGTCTTGGAACACATGGTGGATACCGTTTTACAATTTGAAGGGGACCGACACCTCACCTATCGGATTTTGCGAACTTCCAAAAACCGTTTTGGATCCACGCATGAATTGGGGATCTATGAAATGCGGGTAGATGGTCTTCGCTCTGTTGCCAATCCATCGGAAATTTTACTGACTCAGCGAGAGGAAGTCTTGAATGGGGTAGCTATTGGCGCCATGTTGGAAGGCAACCGCCCACTTCTGATCGAGATCCAATCCCTGGTAAGCCCTGCTACCTATGGCACGCCTCAGCGTACCAGTACCGGACACGATGCCAAGCGACTGAATATGCTATTGGCTGTATTGGAAAAGCGAGGCGGGATGCGGCTTGGGAATCAGGATGTCTTTCTGAATGTCGCAGGCGGCATGCGTGTGGACGATCCAGGATTGGATTTGGCCGTTTGTGCGAGTTTGATTTCCAGCTATGAGGATACTCCGGTGTCCGAACAGATTTGTTTTGCGGGAGAAGTGGGTTTGGGCGGAGAGGTTCGTGCCGTTTCCCGGATAGAAAACCGAATTTCCGAAGCAGAAAAGCTAGGTTTCAAAAAGATCATGGTATCCAAATACGCCGTCAAGGGCTTGGACCTTTCCAAATTCAAAATCAAGGTCATCCAAGTCAGCAAATTGGAGGAAATGTATCAGTTGATTTTTTGATTGATTTAAGAAATTAACAGATTCGACCACAGAGAATTAGAGAGGTTTACCGTGACTTGTCACTATTCTCTTTTTAATCTTATATTTAGAAATTAGTTGCCTCCTTTTCAAAATAAGTGGAAATGAACCAACAAGCGATGAGGCAAATCGTTAATTTAGTAAATTGGATAAAAAAAGCATGGCAAACCTCACTTTAAACAACAAGACATTAGAAAAGTATTTCGGTCTCTTGAAAGGTTTGGATAATCTTTCCAAGAAAAAACTTATCATAAAATTGACCGAGTCTCTTGAAATGAAAGAAGAGAAGGTGGATTTGCGATCACTTTTTGGAGCGTGGGAAGACGACAAAGATGCTGATGAAATCATCAAAGAAATTAGAGAATCAAAAGTTGAAAAATCAGAAGATCTTGGTTTCGAATGAAATATCTTTTAGACACAAATATTTGCATCCATTTTTTAAGAGGAAAGTATGAACTGATAGAAAAGTTTGAACAGCTAGGTACTGAGAATTTTGCTATTTCAGAAATTACTTTGGCAGAATTAGTTTTTGGAGCTGAAAACAGTAAAAACCCTCAAAAGAATCTTGATTTAGTTGAAGTGTTTGCTAACCAGGTTGTTATCCTTCCAATTTTTAGTGCAATTTACTTGTATGGAAAAGAGAAAGCCCGTTTAAGGTCAAAAGGCCTGATGATAAGCGATTTTGATCTTTTAATTGGATGCACAGCATTAGAAAAAGACCTTATAATGGTGACAGAAAACTTGAAAGAGTTTCAAAGAATCTCTGGTATTAAGTTAGAAAACTGGGTTACTAGATAAGAAACAACTTTCGCTGACATCACCTTGGATGCAATGGACGGTATCGAGTAAATATGAAAATCAGTATGCTTTTGAAGTGAGATGTAGGTTAGAAGAGAAGTGTCTCAAATACCCGCCATCCCCAAGCTGAATCCCATTCTCAATAAATTCATCAAGAAAATATGCTCGAACATCCAATAACTGGAGTATTACTTATTGTCGGTGGAACTTTTGGATTTACAATTTTAGCATCAAAAAGCACTGACGGTCAGACCTTTTCAGATATCACCAATTTTAGGGGTTATACTTCTAGCTTGGGATTCATCATAATCGGAAATTTAATTCTATTAAATTCTTCCAATTTATTAGCGGCAACAACACTATTCTTGTGCTCGATTGGAGTCTTAACTTTTGGAGTAATTACAAAAAGAATCGGAACAAACAGCCAGATGCATAAACCCCAACTTCTAATATTCACACTAGTAGGAATAACCTTGTCAGTTGCATTGTTTTTAGCCAGCTTTCAAAAGTAAATAGGATGGCACAAGATGCTCATTAATGGCTTTATTTCAATTGGAAAATTCTTCTACAGATTCACTTTAAAATGAAAAACTCCAACAAAATCTTTATCGCATGCAGTCTAGACGGTTTTATTGCCGATAAAGATGGAGGCATAGATTGGTTGCACTCCATCCCCAATCCTGAGCAAAATGATATGGGTTATGCGGACTTTATGCAGGGGGTAGATGCTTTAGTGATGGGAAGAAACACCTATGAAACTGTATGTGGTTTTGACATTCCATGGCCCTATGAGAAACCGGTCTTTGTACTAAGCAATTCCCTGAAAGAAGTTCCGAATACTCTCGAAGAAAAGGTGAAGATCGTCAGCGGTCCACTTCCCCAAGAAATTGAGGGCATTAATCAACAGGGATACCGACGGTTGTACATCGACGGTGGAAAGACAATTCAGAGTTTCCTGAAAGCTGACTTGATCGATGCTATGACCATTACCACCATCCCATTGCTTTTAGGTTCCGGTATTCCCTTGTTTTCGGACTTACCAAAACCGCTACTTTTTGATTGTCTGTCGTCCAAAGTCTTTTTGGGGAAAATCGCTCAAAGCTTCTATGTTCGGAATAGAAGCTAACCTAATAAGTCTATAAGAAGTCGACCCACTGTGAGTAGAAATAAGGCCGTCCAAAGCCAAGCTCTCCATCGGTTTACTTGGAGAAGTTTCAAGATATTTGCATCAATCCTTTCCTCCCGATCGATCGCATTGTGAATGGGGATAGCAATGAAAAAGGTATTGATCCAAACCATTGCCAAAAGCAATCCATCCAAAAGAAAAATAAACGGATTAAAGAGGAATTGGAGTGCAATTACCCCAGTCTGAATAAACATCAAAGGTGCCACGAAATAGAGAATCTTGCGGGTATATACTTGATGCCAGTAATTCAGTTTTTCTCTGTCCACATGCAGAAAGGATGGATAAATAATCACTTGCACCAGCCAGATCAAAACGAAAAGTCCCGAGTCTACCGAAATCCGAATCCATTCCATCATTTTTCATTTTGGGTTATCGGAGTTGCCATTGCGTTTCGGTATGTACCTTTTTTAGAATGAGAAAAAAAGGAATCCACCAAATCAGATCGTTGGTGTAGAGGGTGTAGCTAAACTGAAAAGGGATTTCCCCTAAAACGAGGTAGTTGAAAAGGAAGCCTAGAGGCCCGAAAATTTTTCCCAGAAAGCCAACGGCGACGATGGGCCAATGTTTGAGCGGATTGTAGCTTGCCCACCAATAACCCAACCCATAAACCCCGACGATCATTCCGGTCCCTTGCCAAATGGTAGGGTGCTGCAAAGGAGCCATTCCCGTCCATTCGAAAAAACTGTTGGGCCAAATAACCACCCAGGCTCCCCAGAGAATATTATAAACCGCTGCCAATTTCAGGCAAGTCGCCATCCAATTGGGATAATTTTTTTCCATTCCTTAAGGACTATTCGGAAGTCAAAAAGTTTGAGAATGCGTTCAATCTTTTTTCAATAGCACTTTCTTACCTAGCCTCCACCCGAACCTTGGCTCCTGTCATCAAGATCCTGCGATAGCCATTCTGCGTATCCGAACTCACCTCTTTACCAAGGATTTTCACCTGCTCATAGCTTTCCGGAATTTCAATGGACAAACCCCATTTTTTCTGAGTTTGGGACACTTCAATTGTCAACTCCCCATCAATCTTTTCATAGCTAAGGGAAATTTCATTGTCTCCTATTTGCACCTTTTCAATGCTGGCACTTTCCCAATCCGAGGGCATTTGAGGCCGGATATAAATCACCCGATTTCCTGCATCCGGCTGAATCCCAAAAAACTGTGTGACGATGGGAATCGCATAGCTATACAAATTCCAAGCTTGGGTAAACATGCCGTAATCAGGAGAAACTTCGTAGATCGAGCCTGGCAATGCAAAGCTGAAACTGCGGGTCATTCGCTGAAGGTAATCCAAGGCCGCATCCGGGTTTCCATACCTGTTTTCTCCAATAGCGGAGACACCTGTCGGCAAAGTCATCACGGCTCCTGTGTAAGAAAAAACCTTACTCCCGGAAAAAGAACCATCTTCGGACTCCGCGCTTTCGTCACGGTCAATTCCCGTCACAAAGGTGCCAAAAGGATTGGTATAATTCCGTGCTGTCTCCAATGCGATTTGGGCTTTCTCTGGATCTGCTACTCCTACTTCCATCGGTGTATTGACCACCCAATTGTGATACAATACAAAGCCCTGCTTTTGATCTGCTGGGATTGTGGATAAATACTTTTTGGTGGCTTTCAACTCATCCACAGCCCAAGGCTTATTCAAGGTATCTGCACGGGTAATCGCTCCATCAATCAGGTGCAAGGCTTCTTCCGCTGTACCGATAAAATCTGCATAACTCCCAAATTCAGGCACCCAGAAATCGCTATTGATTTTTTCTGCCAAAGCATCAGCAGTCTGTTGATAACTTTCAGAAAGTTCGGTTTTTCCGAGTATTTCAGCCATTTTCGCTGCATCCGCAAAAGCCTTGTAACTGTAGGCCGCCACATCAATCATCTCTGATTCCAATCCGTGGATTTCCATCATTCCATAGCCATCTGCCAATAAATTCCCATCCTGATCATTTTCTTCAAGGAGCCAAATAAGCCCTTTTTCCACAGATGGAAAATACTTCTCTAAAAACTCTTTATCTCCAGTCCAGCGGTAAACCTCCCAAATCATGGAAGCCCATTGCGGCGTTTCATTGATGTTACCGGGGTTGAAAACTACCCCATTGGTGGATGCTTCGTGGACAATTCGACCATTTCCGTTGGTTTTTTCGGATAGCTCATGAATCAATTCCACAGTACTATACACCAGTTCCTTTCTACCAGTGGCCAAAAGTCCCTGAATGGTATATTCACTATCCACACCAAAAAACCAAGGGTAATCCGGCAAACCTGCACCGAAACCCCTCCCTAAATCGGGCACATCGCGTACCAACCAATCCGTATTGTACTTAGTCCACTCAAATGCCTTTTGGAGCTGCTTATCCGGGATGTCAATGGCGGATTTCTCGGAGATTTGCTCATAACGTCGCTTTTTGGAAAACCAGTCAGCCTCCAGGTTTTCTCTCAAATCAGCAATGGTTTCCAAAGCCCTTAATTCGCTTTCAGTAGAGCCTGCGATATAGATGGGAAAAATCAATTCCGACCCTGATGGAATATTCAGTTGGACCCCGAAGGCAGCCGAAGTACCCATGCCTTTAGATTCAAAAGTACAAGTCGGCTCAATAGGTGTCAGCGGAATTCCCACGTCGGTTCCCCATACGGCATACCAATCATTCCCTTGGTCCTTTGCAGTGAATGTTCCGGTCAACTCATTAAAAGCTACCTCGTCCGCTTGATCAATCATCCCACTTTGCTCACCCAGCCAAACCGGCCTCAAGTCTACCTTGGAAGTCCATGAAAAATCAAATGATTTATCCACAGAACCAGTATTTCGAAAACGATACAAAACGACCATTCCCTCCCTCGCATCCGGTACAAAGTGCATACGTTCTACTTCCAAATCTGCTAATACGCTTCCATAATAAATCGTATTGGCAAATGGATAATTGGTAAAAGTCTTTCCTTCCGTCAGACAAATGCTTTGAGAATCATCTCCAAGCTGTGCTACAAAACCATCAAGCAACTTAATTGGATGCAACCAGATTCCTCCCATTTCTCCTTCCACATGCCAACCCAAATCCGGAAATGAGCCATTTTGATGACCGACTAAGTACAATCGATCCCCTGCAGCCGAAAATGGGGAGTTGAGGTATTCCGCTTTACCTTCGATTCCCTCTTGATTTTCAAGGTCTTCGAAAATAAGAGATGGAGAATCAATTGATGTTTGACAAGAGATAATGATTGCAAAAATTAAAAAGGGAAAAGCTGCTTTCATGCTTTTTGGATACTTATTTATCATTTTCATTTTTCTTCTTTTAGAATACTCGGCCAAGTTAGTATGAGTCAACTCATCAGGGTTATTGTCAGTACATTAAGCCGAAATGCCAAAGGGGAATAGTATTTAGAAAACCTATTTCAATATCATCTTTTACTAAATATCCTTTTTCGACATTTTTAAGCTGCTTTTCCCCTTTATTTTTTCCTCCCAATTCAAATTCTAAATCCCCAATTTTAAAATCACTTGCGGCGGATGAAGTAATCTGGTGATTTAGCCTTGTTTGATTGAGAAAAAAGGTTTCTCGAAGATTACCTGTATTCTGATTTTCCTTTGCTAAGGCAAATACTAGATTGGTATTGTCCAAATACACTTTTTCGATTTTTCCCAAAGCCCGAATTCCACCTGTTTGACTTCTTAATTGTAATGTCATTCCTGCCTCCTCCATATAAAGTAAGTAGTCCGCTATATTATTCCGGCTGATATTTAGCATTTCTGCTATTTTACTCATGTTGGGTTTGAATGGTACACTCTCTGCTACAATTGCCAAGAGTTGTTTCAATTTCCTTCCTGTTGAAATGTTCATTTGAGAATAGGTTGGAATATCGACCTCCAATGTTTGGTTTACAACCTGTTGAAGTTTCAATTCAAAATCCTCATCCTTTGCAAAAGGATAATAACCATATTTTAAATATTCCTTGAATAAGGGCAAGGGGTGAGATATTTGAGGAATGTCAACCTGATGATTTATAATCTGATTGATGGAGAAAATTGGAACTTGTATTTGGTGTTTAAGCATCAAGTATTCACGAAATGAAAGCCCTTGCATTGAATACATTGCAGCCCTCCTACTCAAATCAGAACTCCCTCTTTTGATATCAAGAATGGAAGATCCCGTAAATACTACATTGAGCTTCTGATGGTAATCGTAGATCAATTTAATCTCTTTGGACCAATCCGGATATTTATGAATCTCATCTATAAAAAGATATTTACCGCCAGCTTTCACAAAATCATCAGCAAGGTCTAGTAGGCGGTTCTTCGCAAAATAAAAATCTTCCGCAGTCACATATAAGGTTTCTTTGAGGTCCAGATTTTTCTTGATATGTTGAAGGATAAGGGTCGTTTTTCCGACACCTCGAAAACCAACAAGGCCAACCAGACGATTTTTCCAATTAATTCGATCATAGACATAGCGAGTAAATGCTGTATCTACTTGGTTGATTAATTGTTGAGAATATTGAAGTAACTGCTCCATTTGGACATTTTGTACCAAAGATACATAATCTGCACTATGACAGTGCGCTTTTTAAGATTTTTTGCACTATTGCAGTGCATTTATCGATTATAAGTCCCTCATCACCTTTCCTATTTCCCGCCAAGTAATCAATTTGATCCCTTCCTTTTCGATTAAATTCTTGGCTTTTTCACTCGTGAAAAAATCATAATCGGCCTGTCGCCAAGGCGCATGGAAACTGTCATGGCCTGCCGTCACAGCGTTCATTTCCTCATCATCAAAAGCGAGGTGAATCAACAAAACATGGACTCCTGCAGGCAGATTTTTCAAGGCTTGTGTGTAAAATTCTTCCATTCCACTTTCATAAGCTGCCTCATCTGCCATAATTATTTGATCTATCACAGGCAACTTATCCACATTTAAGCCTTCAAAAAGGGGCTTATTGGGAAGAATTAAACTTTGTAAAATCTGCTGATTGAGCATGGCAGGAATTTCATATTCCAATGCTAGCTTGACATAGATTTTCAAATACTCCGGCCTACCAAAAAACATACAGCCCATGTGGGAATCCAGATGTGTGATATCAATTCCTAAGGATTTTGCGGATTCAATCTGAGCACGAACCTCCATTTCCACTTCCTCCGGGCTAGCATGCTCACTGACTTCTACGCAAGTAGGATACATGTGGCCCAATGGATTTGCCAAACCTGGAGCATTAGACTTTCCTACTTCGGGACCCCAATTATAATGAAGCCACTCATTGGTAAGAGTAATATGAATCCCAATATCGGGATCTCTAATTTCCTTTGTCATCACCGCAACTTCTGAAGACCAAGCCGCCGGTACCATCATACTGGTAGAAGTGACCAAGCCATTTTTGATCGCCTCAAACGTAGCTTTATTCTGAGAATGAGAAACTCCCACATCATCTCCATGAATGATCAAAAGTTTGGAATCTTTGGGATAACCCAATTTTTCTTGAAGACTTTGGCAAAAAGCAGAAAAAGGGACAAGACCCAGTAAAACGAGGAGCAACGGAATTTTTTTCATAATCAATCGAATCAAAGCTGAAATTAAACAAAATCGCTACAACTCAATTTTTATTTTTCTCCCAAACACTTCACCTAGACAGCATGTTTGCACAATATGAACTTCAATAGGATTATCGTTTGGTTTCGAAATGATCTTCGCGTAAAAGATCAGGAAGCATTACACAAGGCCTGCTCTGGCGGAGCCGAGGTGATTCCTGTTTACTGCTTTGATCCTCGACATTTTGAGACGACGGAAATTGGTTTTCCGAAAACCGGAAGTTTCAGAGGTAAATTCCTATTGGAATCTGTGGTGGATTTAAGAAGAAATCTACGCAAGATTGACGGAGACTTAGTAATCCTAAGAGGAAATCCTGAGGTCGAAATAATCACCTTAGCTGAGCGAATAAAAGCAGATGCTATATTTTTCTCGGAAGAGGTGACTGCAGAAGAACAGCATGTGGATAAGTCTTTGGAGAAAGCTGCTTGGTCCAAGGGGATTGCCACGGAAAGGTTTTGGCAATCAACCCTTTATCACATTGAGGATTTACCATTTCCTGTGACACAAGTTCCTGAAGTTTTTACCCAATTCAGAAAATCGGTGGAGAAAATGGCTTCTGTTAGGCCCATTTATCCACAACCCAATAAAATAAAATTTCCAAATGAATCAGTGATTCCTCAAAGTGGTGAATTGCCTGATTTGAAAAGTTACGGATTGGAGGACCCTGAGCCTGAGCGCCGTTCGGTGATGGAGTTTGATGGTGGAGAAAGCGCTGGCCTCGGGCGAATCCAATCCTATTTTTGGGAAGGTGATCACCTGAAAGTTTATAAAGAAACCCGAAATGGGCTTATCGGTGCCGACTACAGTTCAAAATTTTCCGCTTGGCTAGCTTTAGGGTGTTTGTCGCCTCGTACTATATACGAGGAAGTGAAGCAATATGAAAAGGAGCGAAAGAAAAACCAAAGTACTTATTGGTTGATTTTTGAGCTGATTTGGAGAGATTATTTTCGCTTTATCACCAAAAAACACGGGAATAAAGTCTTCAAGATAGAAGGGATTAAAAATACAAGGGACTCCTGGCGCAGAGATAGTGCTGATTTTAAGCGCTGGTGTGAGGGGCAGACAGGAGTCCCCTTTGTAGATGCCAATATGCGAGAACTCAAATTCTCCGGCTTCATGTCAAATCGTGGCCGTCAAAATGTGGCGAGTTTTCTGGTCAATGATTTAGGAATTGATTGGACTTGGGGGGCTAGTTATTTCGAAAGCCAGCTGATCGATTATGATGTTTGTTCCAATTGGGGAAATTGGATGTACGTAGGTGGTGTAGGAAATGATCCACGAGAAAACCGCTACTTCAATATTCTGAGGCAAGGAAAAAATTATGACAGAAATGGAGACTATGTTCGATTGTGGGTTCCTGAATTAGCGGATATCAAAGGCTTTGATATTCATCACCCTTGGGAGTTATCCACAGCGCAACTAAAACAGATCGGAATTCAAATGGGCAATACTTATCCACAGTCGATGGTTGATTTAGAAGGGGTTTTTTGATAGTGGAGAATGTGGATAATTACTTTTTTGCTCCATTTTTCGCTTTGACCTTTTCTATCAATTTTTGATTCCATCTCCAAAAGATGAAATAATTAAAAACTGTCAAGTAGGCAAGATTGAAAATGAACTTAATATAAGTCTCGCCTTCATTCAAAAAATCCCAGTTAAAGCCCTCTTTAAAACTTACATAACCATCGGTTAGAATGGCGATGAGTACAGGATATATCAAAATCGCTGGCCAAAAAGTCTTCAAAAACAGTCTTGGCTCGATCAATGTGATGCTAAATCGCTTTTTTCTTAATTCAGTCATTCTTCATGGAATTTCTTTCTCGGAATAAATACGCAGGACGCCAGACGAAGAATTGAGTGGCAGTCCAAAAGGCCCAATAAAATAGCATTTCATAGTAAGTGGCATTTTCCCGAAGAAAATCATACTCGAAACGCAACTCGGGATAGACATAGCCTTTTTGCCAAAAGACTAGAGGAACTGCAAACAATAATCCCCAAGCCCAATTCTTCTTAAAATATTTGACAAACAGCTTCACCGCTTAGTACTCAAATTTCAATCCTTCAAAATCCGGCTTCAATATTTTCTTACGATTCAACTCCCGCTGATAAAGATACTCACCCAATTCGGCAAAGAAGGGTAATCCAATTCCCTCCGTCTCGTAAGTATTATCATTCAGGGTTTCATTTTGGTTGGTATAAATCACCGCCGACACAAAAAATTCGACGCCATTCTCATAATCCACAAAATAGCTTCCATCAATCAGGTGACCATAAGCCCAACCAGTCTTGTTGAAAATCCGGAAGCGGTCCTGGATGGGGTTTTTATCTGTTCCAAACTTTAAAAACTTGGAATAGCTGTCGTAATAATCAGGTCCTTCGTACTTCGGAAAATCAGACTCGCCGGGTAGCATACTCATGTATTTTAGTATAAACTCCCGATGCTCCTCATTCAAGTTAAAACGATCGGTTTCCATAAATGAACGAGGAAATACAATTCGCTGAACGACTCCATGCAAGTCGGACAAGGCAAATTTATTTTTGAAAGTAAACTCCATCCCTGTCTCAATCAGCGAATCTCCGGCATAGTAGGCCCGCCCAATCATGGGTCGCTCAGGATTGGAATAAACCTTTTCGGTCGTTCTTTCAGGCAATTCCAATAGAACATTTCCCGACTTATCCACAAATCGAATGGGATTGAAGAAACGATTTTCTACCTCATTTGCCGGATAACTCAGTCGATGATTAATTACTGTATGATTCAAGCCCTTTTCGGCAAGCTTTTGATTAATGTAGTCTTGACCAAGCAACTCATACAAGCGATTGTATGCGTCATTGTCAGAAACCAAAAGGATTTTTTTGATGTAATGCCCTATGCTGGGGAGTGAATCCATAGAGGACTTATCCACATACGCTGGAAGCTGTGAGGGCCTGACCGAATCTGTCAGCATAGGCGTGTCCAAGGTTAAGTTATCCACATTCTGCTCTTCGAGCCATTCTAAGGCTAGAATTGCCACTGGCAACTTTACCGTGGAAGCCGGATAGAAATAGCGCTCATCATCCAAATTGAATGAAAAGGTTTCCATCATGGGATTCATGTGCTCATTTCGATCAATTTGCGTAAAAAGAATCTGAACTTGATACTTATCCACACTATCCAAGACTCTCTCAAGAGTCGGAAAATCCTCCAAACCATCTTCAAAAAGTACGGGCTCTTTTTGAGAACAAGCGAATGAAAATAAAACAATCAGAAATAGAATCGATAGCTTTTGCATTGTTAAAGGGCTAGGTTTTCTAAAATATCAGCGAGGTATTCAATATCTTCTTTTTCGTGGAAAGCTGAAAGAACAATCCGGTTAACCTTAGGACTATCTGCATGTGGATAAGGAAAACTGGAGGTGATGATCCCGGATTTTTCCAATTGCTCCACCCAAGAGTCTTCGGTATATCGAAAAACCGGGTAGTCAGGGTTTCCTATGATCTGTGGCATAAAGGCAATCAACTCATAAAAGTATTGACACAATTCCTTCAGGTGTTCGTGTGCCGCCTCATAAGTATGCTGCATTTCCAAAAAAGTCCGGATATGGGCAGGAGATCCAGGAGAAGCCCCAGCGAAAAGAGGCAAATTTTTAATATGGTCTATATGATAATCCGGACAGAGAACGATTCCGGCTGGCAGGCCCAAACCCTTACCCAAAGAACCGCTCACAATTACCGAAACGGCATCATATTGCAGCTTGGAGTAAGTGCCAAATATTCCATGTCCCAGTATCCCAAAAGCATGTGAGTCATCAACCAACAACCAGACTTTGTGCTTTTTGCCAATTTCCTCCACCCAAGAATAATCATGGATTTGCACATTTAAAGCATCCACGGCATTAACAACTATCAATATGCTTCGAGAAGAAAGAGATTCAGCTTTTTCCAGACAATCAATTTTCCATTGTTTAAAATTTAATTGATCACTTGCTAGATGTCCGTCTGGAATAACCGCCGGATGGGCATCTGGGGCAATCCAGACCTCATCTACAAGATTAATGACACTCTTCCAAGCAGCAATCCCTGCAAGGTAACCCGAACTGAAAAGTGCTCCTGCATCAGCGCCAGCCTCATCAGCAAAAAAGCTTTCAAATTCATCAAAGACTTCCAGCTGTATATTATTCTTTCTGCTTTGGCCGAAATTAGAACCATACTCGAACACATTATTGGCCAGAATGTCCAAAAAATCTATATCCTGGGGGATTCCCAGATAGGAAGTCCCGCTGAAATAGAGGTAGTCCTTTCCTTCGATTTCGATCATTCGACCGATGCCTGTATTTAATTTGTGTTTCTTCAAGAGATATTACTTGGCAAAAATCTGAGATTCGTCTTGAAAAGACTTGAATTCAAGTGCATTTCCGCAGGGATCCAAGAAAAACATCGTCGCTTGCTCGCCTACTTCACCTTTGAAACGGATGTATGGCTCGATGACAAAATCTATCCCATGAGATTTCAATTTATCAGCCAGATCATGCCACTCGTCCCAAGGGAGGATCACCCCAAAATGTCGAACCGGCACATTTTTGCCATCTACTGCATTGGTATTTGCTTTGGCTAATTCCTCAGGCTTGATGTGTGCAGACAATTGGTGCCCAAAAAAGTTGAAATCGATCCATTTATCAGTACTTCTACCGATATCACATCCAAGCAATTCTCCATAGAAAGCACGGGTCTCTTCGATATCACGAATAGGGAATGCAAGGTGAAAGGGTTTGAATTCGCTCATATTTATTACTTTCGTTTATTGATTTTTCATCCTAAAGATATGGCAAAAAAGCAGAAAGTTTCATTGGTTTTGAGTAGCGGTGGAGCTCGAGGATTGGCGCATGTCGGAGTGATTGAGGAATTGGAGGAGCGGGGTTACGAAATAGCCGAAATCGCGGGTTGCTCAGCAGGTGCTCTGGTAGGCGGAATGTACGCCAGTGGCAAAATGGAAGAGTTTAAGAACTGGATCTGCAATTTGGACCGGATCGATGTATTTTCCCTGATGGACTTTACCTTTTCGAGTAAGGGTTTTATTAAAGGAGAAAAAGTCTTTTCGGCTTTAAAAAAGGTAGTTCCAGACTGTCAGATAGAGGATTTAGCCTTGCCTTTTTCCTGCAATGCAGTAGATGTAGAAAGCGGAAAAGAGGTCGTTTTTAATAAAGGAAGCCTATTTGCAGCCATTCGAGCATCCGGTAGCATTCCTTCTGTATTTATTCCCGCTAAGCAGGGACGACAGCTCTTAGTAGATGGCGGCGTGTTGAATCCGATTCCCATTTCCCTTCTGACACCCCAAAATGATACCCTTTTGGTCGTAGTAGATGTCAATGGGCTGGATCAAGAATACATCGCCCCTCCCAAAAAAGATTCAAAAGGAAACCGATTTATCAAAAGCCTTCCTGCTTGGATGATTGATTATAAAAATAAAATGACCCAGTACTTTCCGGAGGAAAAATCTTTGGAGAAAGACATCAATTATTCCACCTTGAACTTGGTGAAGCGCTCATTCGACCTTTTGCAAGACCGCTTTTGTGAACTGCTTTTGGAAAAGCATGCGGTAGATGTACAAGTAAAAGTGGCTCGAAAGCAAGCAGGAACATTGGAGTTTTATCGAGCAGCAGAAATGATAGAAATTGGTCGGATTAAAGCCCGAAAGGCCTTGGACAAACTAGAAAATGGAGATTAAGGAGTTAAATCGGCTTTTGGGCAATGTGGATAACTACCTCTTGGATCAGATCCTGAAGGGTAGGTTTACCAAGGAAATGAAAATCCTTGACGCGGGTTGTGGAGAAGGAAGGAACACGGTTTACTTTATCAATCAAGGCTATTCGATCTTTGGAATCGACCCAAATGAATTGGCTATTCAGTACTGTCGCTATCAGGCAAAGAGTCTTGACCCAAACTATGATTCGCATCGGTTTCAGCTAGGAAGATTGGAAGAAATTCCATTCCACAATCAGGCCTTCGATGCCCTTATTTGCTCAGCAGTGCTGCATTTTGCAGAAAATGTGGATAACTTTTGGCAAATGATCAAAGAAATTCATCGGGTACTAAAGCCGGGAGGAATTTTTTGGTTTCGGATGTGTACCGGCTTTAGCAATATCTTAGAGAAGTCAGAAAAACTGGAAGGCGGCAAATACCGCTTGCCGGACGGATCAGAACGTTTTGTGCTGACCCAAAGCCATGTGGATAAGTTGCAGAAAATGGGCTTTCAATTTCTGGAAGCTCCCAAAACCGTTTTAGTCTTGGAACAGCGAGAAATGGGTGTCTTTTTACTTCAGAAGCAATAAAACTATTGCAAAATCATTACGCTGATATCCTTATCATTGGCGATAAGGTTCTCTGCTACACTACCGATTAGCAAATCCTCATCGTCAGATTTCCCCTTCTTCGAAATGATAATCAGGTCGGAATTTAGCTCCCTTGCCTTGTTGTAAATCGCATTCCCGATCGGCTTTCCAAATGATCGAATAGTAAGCAGCTCACGATCGGTCTTCGCTTTTTTCATCAATTTCTCAAATTTGGATCGGGCTTCCTTTTCCAAACTCTTTTGAATCTGACTTTCCCCAGCCACAAATGGGAAATAATGAATCCCAATTTTCAACACATGAAGAGGCGTGAGCTTGGCATCCGTTTTTTGAGCAATAAACTCAGCTGATTGAAGGACTTTCGGAGAATAATCCGAAAAATCAATGGGAACGACCACATCTGTGATCGTAGCTATAGCCGTTTCAGGGACCAAAATCAGATTGGTGCGAAGCAGGCGAACCAGCTTACTGCTGAAAATACCGCTACCCTCAAGCCCTTTCTTTTTACCCAAGAAAACCAGATCAAACTTTTGTTTATTCAGCCACTGAACCAATTCGCTAAAGTCGGGCCTGGGATGTATGTAGGATTTGATCGTGGACTTTCCCGGACCAAAAACCTCCTCGATTTTGGATTGAATATCCTCCTCGATCAAACCTTCCAAGGTCTGATTTTTCTCATCCAACATCTCTTTCAGGTCAGACGAAAGGGCTTCGACCTCTATCTGGTGAACCAAGTAAAGCTCTTCGAAATCAAAGAGCTTATCATAGCCTTTGATAAATTTCAAAAGCAGTTCATCCATCTCAGTGAGATCCGCAAAGAGGGCTATTTTTCGAAATTCTTTCATTTTTAACGTCTTTTTCGGTGGTAGAAATGTCTTTAATCTTTTTGAGGAGCTTTCTTTTTGGAAAGTGTTCGCTCCAATTTCTTCTCATAACGCTTGGTATCCGGCTCTTTTTCCAATTGAGTCATTTTCAGGTACTCTGATTTCAAGCCCTTATTCAAAGAATACATCATCAAAACCAAAATAAACAGGAAAGGCAAATAAGAGTCTTTTCTATGTGACTATGTGGTTCTTTTCTTTTTTAAAACCACATAGAAACAAAGCGCACATAGCATACTGGATAACTAGCTGGCAGA
>LJXT01000026.1 GCA_001314815.1 Algoriphagus marincola HL-49 | reverse complement strand
TTCTCCGGTTGTGACCGGTACAGTACTCTTGGTAGCCACCACGATGTAATCAGTCATTTTTTGGCCAATCTCATCCGCTACTGCCAAGACATATTTCAAATCAGCTGATCCATCTTCTCCCGGAGGAGTACCGACGGCAATAAATGCTACTTCTGCACCTTGAATTGCCTCTCCGAGATCCGTGCTGAAATGAAGTCTTCCGCTTTTATAATTCCGAACGACTATTTCCTCTAGCCCGGGCTCATAAATGGGCATGATTCCATTCTTCAGCTTATCGATCTTATTCTGATCAATATCCACGCAGGTAACTTCGATACCCACATCTGCAAAACAAGCACCCGATACCAAACCTACATAGCCTGTACCTACTACTGCAATTTTCATAAAACTATATTTAATTTATTTGTTAATTTTGTATCAATCTTTCGATCAAAATCCCCAAGGTGGCCAAACTGGATGCGATTCCAATCCAACTAGCTGCATTCATACGCTCACGATCAGGTTTTTGGGGCACCACTATTTCTGCACCCGGCTCAATTCTAGGATAAAACTTCAGGCCAAGAAAGCCTCTTGTCTGAGCCGCATCTCCGTTGGCATAAACGACATAAGTTTTATTCTTCCTTCCTCGCTCTGTAAATCCACCTGCTTTAGAAATATAATGTTTCAAGGATTTGTTGTCTTCAAAACGAGTTGTTGTTGGAAGCAATACTTCTCCCACCATTCTGACGGTTTGGAGCTGCTTAGGAACTTGGAGTATATCTCCTTCCATCAAAATGAGATCCGCCGAAGATCCGGGATTTTGCATGATCTGCTCCAAATCAATTCCTACCAGATCTTCTTCCTTAAACCTAGAAGCACTGATTTCTTTATCCCTAGAAATAGAATCTTGTTGGAAAACAATTTGATCCAATGGAGTATCATTTACTATATTTTCTTTGTCAAGTTTCTTCTCTTCGATTTCTTTTAGTTTTTTATCTACTCTTTCGAAAAGCAATTTTTCCGCCTCATTCAAATTTCGATTAGTCTCTGGATTGAGTCTATCATAGATTTCCTTTAAGGTCTCTTCTCGTTTTTCTTCCTCTGTTTTAGCCTTATAATACACTGTCCTTCTGATCAGACTGGCTCCCTTGGGGTAAGCAAAATCACTCAAGCCACCTGCTCGCTTGATGACATCCGATATCCGCTCATTGGCCGAGGAAATAACAAACTCTCCGGGGAACTTCACTTCTCCTCTGACAGTCATGATCTGCTCCTGTTCAAAGCCCGGACTTCTTCGTATAAAAACATGATCAAATGGCTGAAGAGGCAGCTGTCTTTCCTCTTCTGTAATCTCTAATTCTGGCCCTATACCTAGGGTTGAAATTTCTGCAATTTGTCTACTATTTGGATCTCTAACTCTTCTAGCAATCTCAATGGATGAGTTGCTTGCCGACTCCAATAAGCCCCCGGCGCGTAGAATCAAGTCTCCAATAGTCATGGAAGTTGCAAATGGATAAGTTCCCGGAAAACTCACCTCTCCACTTACTTTGACATAAAACTCCTCTTGGATTTCATACCGACTTGGAATGAAAAGAAGGTCTTCATTTTTCAATGGAATATCTTCTTCATGGCCAGCCAGAATTTCTGAAAGTTCTACTGGGATAGCAGCCAAGGTCAAATCCTCGCTGGTTCGATATAAAGTGACTCGATTGGTAAAAGCTTCTGGACGAAGGCCTTCGGCTTTTTCGATCAGGTCTTTGACCGTCAATCCCTCCTCAAGTGAAAATTCGCCCGGACGCATGACAGATCCAGATATCTGCACTCTATTTGAATAGCGATCCAATGCCTCACCTATTAAAATTTCGTCACCAACCTGCGGATAAAAGCTTCCAAAATCTGAAGAAGGGACATCAATAATCTTCCGTTGGTTGTCTTCTATTCTCCGAATTGTCACGCGGTCCCTGTAGGCCAGACTGGAAAATCCACCCGTATAAAGAAATAAATCCTTTAAGCTCTCTCCAGACTTGACCTCAAATAACCCTTCTCGATTGACCGGTCCTATCACCTCGGCGCGGCCCTCCACAGCTGGCACAATGATCACATCATTATCCTGAAGATTGATATTGGCTGACTGGTCCCCCTTAGACAGGAATTCATAAATATCTACCTGAGAAATTAGCTTAGAACCTCTGTAAACTTGAATTTTTCTGAAAGCTCCATTTTCATTGGGACCGCCAGCGGCATAAAGCGCATTGAAAACAGTGGCAAAAGAAGGTAAGGTGTAGGTTCCCGGTTTGGTCAATTCACCCACCATTGAAACTTTAATCGACCTGATATTACCTAACCTGATTTGCAAAAAGGTGTTGGGATTTCCTCCTTGCAGACCTGAATATATCTTGGACAGCTCCGTTTTTATTCTTGCTGTGGCAGCTTCAATCGTTGCCCCTCCTACTGGCACAGGCCCCACATTAGGTAGAAATATCCTTCCTTCCGGAGTCACCTGTACATCGAAAGATTGCTGAGAGGCCCCGTAAACATCAATCAGTAATTGATCCCCACTTCCTACTACATAGGATTGTGGTGTGGGAAGATTCAAACTCGGGCTGAAATCCAAGTTTCGATTATGGAAAAGCTTATATCCAAATATCTTCTTTTGCTTTGGGGTAAGATCGTAATATGGGTCTGACCTTCTGAGAGAATCGAACACATCCTCCTGCTGAAAACCCATTTCTCTTTCAGAACTGGGATTGTCAGAATTTGGGTTTTGCGATTGAGTTTGCAGCTGCTGGATTCGCTGCTGCAGTTTAGCAACTTCTGCGGCAGGCATACCTCGCTCTCTTGCCAAAGCAGCTAGCTGATTTGTCGAAAGACCATTAGATTCTGCCCGCTTAATGAGACTCTCTATCTGAGCATCGGATAGATTGTCTACTTTGACCGATTGAATATCGGATAGACTCTGGGCTTGAATTGAAAATGAAATCAATACAGCCAAAAAGGCAAAACAAAAAGATTTCAGAATTTGACTTCGAAATATTTCAACTGATTTTTTCAAATGATCCTGGATAAAATTTATCTGATTTGAACTTTTAATCTTTAAATATAACAGTCTGGACACAGCTTCGCCCTTTCAGTCCCATTACTAAATGAAACCTAAGAGTAATTCATGCACAAAAGCGTCAATTAAACGCCAACCGCACGGTCAAAAAGGACTAAGCCTTCTTCTTCATATCGATCATTAGAAAGGGTAAATACTACTTTCCGCTCGATTAGCTCCTCTATTCTCGATTTTAGTCCTTTGATGTAATCCTGATTTAACTGATCACCGGTGACCAAAACGTCGATAGTACCGGTATCGATACCTTTAGCAATATCTCCTACCAAAACTACCTGACCCACATCTCCCATTCGGTCTAGTATATGTTCCAACAGTCTATCCAACCCAAGATATTTTCGGATTATTTCCTGAATATTGATGAAGAATGGGTGACGGGTATTGGCTTTATATGCAATCTTATTTTTGTTGGATTCTTTCAGCAAAATTCCGGCCTGAGTTAAATTATTAAGCTCTTTTCTGATGGCATTAGTAGATTCACCAAACTCCTCCGCCAATCCTCGCAAATGGCTTCGGTTTTGGTCATTTACAAAAAACTTCACAAGAAGTCTCAGCCGTGTTTTAGAGGTAATAAGAGACTCAAGCATTAAAAATCAAATATAAAGCGAGTACCAAAGGTACTCATTTCAACAAATTAAAAAACTAATATATCGGAAAATTGTGCCAAAAAAATCCTGATTTAATCCTAAGGATTACCTCTGTAGATATTATTGGGTTTTTTCCGAATCATTTTCCAAAACAGGTGACCACTTAGGCCACTGAAGGCTCCCAGTACGAATCCGATGACAGCCGTGATCAGTAGAATAGCCAGGGCGGAATTTACTCCGAATAACTCTCCCATTTTTTCAGGCAAATCACTTCCTGTAGAAAATTTCAAATATAGAGCCAAAGAAGTCCAGGCTAATGCCATCCCAAAGCCACCCCCAAAAAAAGCGGCAAAGCTTCCAGGGTGAATCAAAGTTCCAAGCACTATCACCGCAGCCATTGCTCCAATGTAGGATGTGGCGCCATTCACAAGAAGAACAAGAACCAAAGAAAGAATCAAGAATGCTATAAATTTCATCGTTTTGGTGTCAGGTTGGTTTCAAATAAGATGTTTTCAGTTTGATTAGATCCTCTTAAATCAAAGTTGAGATACTCCCCAATGGCCCATTTGGATATAAAATTATCGTAATATTTTGATCCGGGATTTCCGGATTGACCTCCTGGATAAATACCAAAGGCTTTTATTGGTTCGCCCAACTCCACGACCATTCGCCAACTTGCCCCTGCTCTGCTACTAGTTGCATTCAAAATACCCGATCCTCCACCGGTATAGACATTCTTCACCGAGAAAGACTCAAATTGAGGTACCAAGTGCTGAATACTAGTCCGTTTATAATTTGCCCAGGCATAATCCCCTTCCTCATTTTCCCATTCTTTCATATCAGCCACCATTTCTTCAAAGGCTTTGTTGACATGAGTCTTAGCTGTTTCAACTTCATCGGTCATTTTATTGTCAAAAAATTCACTCCCTGGATTCTCCCGCATCAATTTGACAGTTTGGTAGTAATTTGGTCTTACCACTGGCACATCCCAGTCTTCCCACTCTTTCCAAAGTTGGTCATAAGTTTTACCCCACCAGTTATAAAAAAGCGTCGGTGCTTTCTGATTAGGATCAGCATAAAAATCCCAGTCTTTCAACTCTTGCAAATATTTGGATGCCTTTTCATCTTGAAAATCTTGAGTTTCCAAAAGTTCGATCATTACAGGCAAGGCCTCCGCAGCATGAAGGTAATAATCATCAAATTGAAGGGCCTTCATTTCCTCCACTGTGATGGAGTTTAACCTTCTCAGCTCTCCATTCAATCTTCTATTTCTGTAATGTTCATAGCTATTGTCAAATACATAGTAAGGATAAGAGGGGTCAACAGGATGCTGATTGGCTGAGGAAACAAAACCACGTTCCGGGTTCAATGTACTCGGATTGTGTTCATTGGGAATATAAGCCTGCCACTCCATTTGCGGATCTGCTCCATCCATGAAGAATTTGCCCTGGCCTTCCCACTTGACAGGGAATTTGCCTTGAATTCTCATGGCTATGTCCCCCTCCCTTGAGGCAAAAACAAAGTTCTGCGCGGGAGCCGTGTAATGGTCTAAGGCAGCCATGTAATCTTGATGATTTTTGGCCTTATTCATCTTCAAAAATGTAAGCTGTTCATTCGATCCCATATGGACAGTCCATTTCAGCGAAAAGTTGACATCTTGACGGTCCGACCTGAAACTCTTATCATAAACTACAGGACCATAATGGGTATAAACCACTGTATCAATAAACGTTTCCTCGCCTTTTACTTTTATCTCTTCTATGCGAAAAGAGCTTTTTCGCCATTCATCGCCATATCGATAGCTACTTCTGCTTTCATCTTCAAAAGTGATTTTGTACCAATCCCTGGCATCCTTGGTTGCGTTTGTCACTCCCCAAGCAATATTTTCATTGAACCCGGAAATCACTCCCAAAGCTCCAGGAAGTGTGGCTCCTTTGACAGAAAACTCCGGCGTGGTGAGCTGCATACTATACCAAAGGGAAGGAAGATTCAGGCTTAAGTGTGGATCATTGGCTAGAATTGGGTTTCCGCTTTGCGTTTTGGAGCCGGACACGGCCCAATTGTTTGAGCCAACACCATCTTCTGGCTGAGGCAATGGGTCGATGGTCAGAGCGTCATTGGGATAATTCAATGAATCAGGCACATCAATAGAGACGGGAGTAAAATCCCAAACCCGATCTGCTTCAATCACGGGGTCATTCTCTTCAGGAAACTCAGGGAAAAGCACATCCAATTTCTCCTGGCCAATAATCTTTCGAAGATTGGAGTATTGCAAATCTCTGTCTCCCATCAGCATATCTGACATATACTTTAGCAGTAAAAGCGATTTATACGCGGACCATTTTTCAGGTCGATAATTAAGAATCTTGTATTCAACTGGTAGACTAGCATCATTCAAACTTTCGACATACTGATTCACACCATCCGCAAACGCATCAATCAGTGGCAACATTTCTGGATGATTCTCCTGGACAAATTCATAGCCTAATTCTGCTCCGTAGGCAAGTCCTTTACGACGGGTCATTCGGTCCAATTCTAATGCGACGGGACCGACAATTTCAGAAATACGTCCTGCTGCAGCCATAGTCTGAAACTCCATCTGCCAAAGTCGATGCTTTGCTGTCACATAGCCTTGAGCTCGATAAAGATCCTCATCATTGTCAGCAAAGATGTGAGGGATCAAATTTTCGTCATAAACTACCTTTACCGGAGAATTTAGCCCTGCTAGTTCTAGATTTTCGGCTGCAAGGTCATCTTCGCTGTACATGTTTTGCCAAAAACCAACATTCGGATCAAGGAGTGGCGCAAGTGGTGGTGCCGGTCCTAAAGGCTTCGAAGCAAAATATCCAAGAGAAAGAGTGATTAGCAATACGAGGATAAACCAGAAATACTTCATGAAATTCGGGTGTTTTAAAGACTGCCAATATAGCAAAATCAAAAATAGTTTTGACACCTACTTATAAAAAAGCAAAACCCTGATTTTAGTTAAAATCAGGGTTTTATTTGCTTTAAATCAATTCCTATTGAATACTGATTGGAAGTTTCAGTTTTTCCCAACGAATGACCAAACCTGGCTCCTCAATATCAATGGCGAGTCGCTCTTGAGAACTCTCTTCCCAAGATGGAGTTACTTCCACTCGTAATACATCTTGTTTTTCATCATATTGGAAATGTCCATGCTCCAGATCCCACTCACTATTAAAAATAACAGTCCATGTTCCTGATTCTTTGGGGATGGTGAAAAGAGAATACTTTCCCGGTTTGAGGCTTTGTCCCTCAACTGTCATGCCCTCCGAAAGTTCTACGTAAGTCGCCTCATTGGCACCTGTACGCCAAACTACATTATAAGGAACCAAGTCTCCCCATACGGTTCTTCCTTTTACCGCGGGAGATCCATACTGTACCTTGAATGCTTTCCCGGCTATCTGCCCCTCTTTGACTTCTAGCGGGCTTGGTCGAGATTCGGCTTCAGAGGATTCAGATACTTCCACTGAATCCATCTCCTCAGAACTTTCTTCGTTAGAGCCCCCACAGGCTACCATCACCATTGTAATCAACATTGCAAAAGGAAAAACGTATCGTTTCTTCATCATATTATTTGGTTGGAGTTTTCGTTAAAACAAAGCTACAAAATCCTTGCCTGATCTTTTAGGAAAGGTTTTGGAGCAAATAAGCAAAATCATTTTGTTTTTGCATCACATTTGCTGCTATACGATTTCGCCTAATCCAAAGTTGGGTAGCGCCCTAATAAAAATCAAAATTTGATTCTTACTTTTACACACCTTATGAGATATTTTGCTTGGCTGCTCTTTTTTGTTTCTCTGCTGATATTTGGCAGTGTCTATGTCAGGCCAGGTGATTTTGAATACGTCGGTCTCATTCCTTTTTTTATTCCCCTTTTCTGGCTGGCCAATCTATTTTTATTCTTAGTCTTGGCTTTGAGTTGGAAAAAAACAGCCTTTATTCCGCTTTTTGCTCTAGTAATTGGCTATCGATTTGCAGAAATCACGCTTCAGTGGAATCTCACAGAAGATCAGCAAGATGGCCTAAGTGTACTGAGCTATAATGTTCACCTATTTGACTACAAGCGGAGATTGGGCGGTGAATTTGATCCAAATATTTTTTCTTGGATTCAGGAGCACCCGGCTCAGATCAAAGTTTTTCAGGAGTTTTATCAGGACTATAGCTCTCCTTCTCGCAATGCCGTGAATTTACTCGGAAAAGAGAATGACAAGGAAATTTACTACGAAATCATCGAAGGGAAACCTGACAGGAGATCCTATGGCCTCGCGATCAGCTCTGCCCTGCCCATAGTCAACCAAGGGAAGGTGTTTGATAATAAAAAAACCAATGGGGCGATTTTCGCAGATGTCCTCTACCAAAAAGACACGATCCGAATCTACAACTGCCATCTAGAGTCCATGAAAATCAACTCTGAAAATCTGGATGATCTCGAGGGGGTTCGTGCGAATTATCGACAAACTCTCAAAAAACTTCATCAAGGCAGTCTTTACCGGAGTCAGCAACTCGATGTCCTGAAGCAACACATCATTAACTCGCCCCATCCGATCATTTTGATGGGAGACTTAAATGAAATTCCCTATTCCAATAGCTATTTTCGCTTGAGTCGAAATTTGACCAATGCCTTTGAGGAGGCCGGAAAAGGATTTGGATTCACTTACAATCGGGTACTGTTTTTCCTCCGAATCGATCATATTTTCTCCTCTCCAAATCTGAAAGCGACCCAATTTGACACTCATCGAGAAGTAGATTATTCGGATCATTATCCTGTTTCAGCGACTTTTCAATTGATAGATTAAGTCTTAGAGTTTTGCTTTCCATCCCAAACGCGCTTCATAGGAATGAGAAGGAGCGGAAGTAGCATCAAGTCAGCCAAGAGCGCAAAAATCAAGGCACAACTAATGAGAACCCCCGAATAAAAGGTCACTCCAAAATCACTCATCACAAACAACAAAAAGCCAGAGACCAAGACTACAGTGGTCAGAAGAATAGCTTTTCCCGTCTCGATAAATGTCCGCTTCATCGCATAAAAGAAACTTCGTCCTGAGCCCAATTCAAGTCTAAAACGAGTCATAAAATGAATGCTGTCATCCACGGCGATCCCAAATGCCACGGTAAATAAAATAGCGGTAGTCAATTTGAATTCGATACCCAAAAAGTACATGACTGCCAGCATTAAAAGAAGCGGAATCACATTTGGGATTAAAAGCAAAAATGAAATCCGCCAAGAGCGAAATAAAATCCCCGCGATAAGCCCTACCAGCAAAAATGCAACTCCCAAGCCTCTTACCATTTGCAAGGTGACCGACTCGTGTCCCTGATCGATCAAATAAGCAGTACCTGTCCATCTTGTTTTCAAAAGACCAGAATCCAGTTCAGATTGGATAAACTGATCTAGCTCAGATCTCAAATCCCCCATTTTATAACTCCCGAAATCCGGCAATCTTCCACTGATTCGAGAAATTTTCCCAGCGGAATCGATGAGCCCTTCTTCCAGTCCGCCGCTGCCTTGCCTCAAAATCCGCTGCATGCGGATAAATTGACCACGGCTTGGAAATCGAAATGCATCCACATCGCCCTGATTCTGAGCTTGATTAAGGGCTTTAGCGAGGGTGACAGGAGATTTAAATTTATTTTCTCCAAAAACCTCTATCAATTCCTCTTCCAGCTTTTGGACCTGCTGAAGAACTTCATAATCCCAAAATGTATTTGCCTCCTCCCCTAGCTCCAAGGAAAGCTCGAAAGGATTTGATCCCCCAAACTCACTGTCAAAGTATCCAAAGTCCTCTCGAATGGGGTGGTCAAAGGGTAAGTTATCCAGCAAATATCCATTAATTGGAATTCTCAATCCTAAAAAAACCGCAATGATACTCATCGCCAGAAAGCCAAAACCGATGACTTTTCTTCGCTTTAAAATCATTGAAAAGAATGTCCGAAGACTGACAGCTCGTTTGGCTTTCAAAGGTCTGGCATTTAAGCTTTTGCTAACCAAATAAAGAAGTCCTGGGCTAATTCCTATCACAGCCAAAAAAATCATGAAAATCCCTATTGCAGTGGTCAATCCAAAATCCTGAAGAGCCGGAATGGAAGTGAACCAAAGAGAAAAAAATCCCAAAGCTGTGGTCATCATGGTCAACAATACCGGAATAAAAAGCTGTTTATAGGAATGTCTAATCGCTTCCTTTTGATCTGTATCGGCTTGAAGCTTTTTGACTAAATGAACAAAAAAGTGAATCAACGCACTCAGCCCAACTATCAGGAAAATGGTTGGTTGCATGACAGACATCAAGGCCAAGGGCTTTCCCATCCAAAGAATCACACCAAAAGCCCACAAAACCCCAATCAACAGAACCACAAAAGGAATCACCACTCCCCACCAAGATCGAAATAACAGGGTCAGAATCAAGAGCATGACCACCAAACTAATGGCAAAGAAAAATCCGAACTCGGATTGCATCAATTTCACGAAATCTCCCTGAGTTTGAATTTTACCGGCAACGGCCCTTAGTTTTAATTCTGACTCCTCGATTTTCTCACGAATAGCCTGGTAAAGCACATCCCCAGCCTCCTTACTCATCCCTGTTTTATTTTTCACGAGCAAAAGCAAGGCATTGCCATCCTCAGAAACCAAACTTCCAGTAAGCTGATTTTTAGGTAAGGTTAAGTTAACCCGACTTTCATCCCAAGTGACTACCTGCCTAAACTGAACTCCAAAAGCTCCAATTCGAGGCTCTCTTAGGTCTAAAACTGAAATGGTGGTATCCACTCCTTCCAAGACCTTAATTTGAGATTGGAAGCTTTCGAAATTCGATAGAAATTCAGGCTGCCAGAGTTCTTGGTCATCATTTTCAAAAGCAAGAAGAAGGTAATCATTGTCCCCTCCGAAAATTTCCGCATAACTCTTATAATAACTCAGCGCTTCATTATCCTGCGGAAAAAACTGTTCAAAATCATAATCGAATTTCGGAACGGGTCGCCAAATCAACAGAATGAGGGTAAAAAGTCCTGAAAGCGTGAGAAATATGTTTGATTGTTTTTTTGAAAACATTCTGAAAAGCTGGTCCAAATCTCTGACAAGTATAAGCAGAAAGCTTCACCTTTGTTTGTAGAGATTCAGATTTTCCGAGGAAGCTATTATCTTGTATCGATATTTAAAACTTGAAGCAAAGACCATGAAGCAGTATCACGATTTGATGCAAAAGATTTTGGATGAAGGGACTAAGAAAACGGACCGGACAGGTACGGGAACCTTGAGTATTTTTGGTCATCAGATGCGATTTGATCTATCTGAAGGCTTTCCTGTGGTGACTACAAAAAAACTGCACCTTCGTTCCATCATCATCGAGCTTCTTTGGTTTTTGAGAGGCAGTACAAATATCGATTGGCTGAAAGAAAACGGAGTATCCATCTGGGACGAATGGGCGGATGAAAATGGAGACCTCGGCCCTGTCTATGGATATCAGTGGCGTCACTGGCCTGATGGCAAAGGCGGTGAAATCGATCAAATCAAGAAACTCGTAGAGCAAATCAAGAATAAGCCGGATAGTCGTAGACATATCGTCAGTGCTTGGAATGTAGCCGATGTAGACAATATGGCTCTTCCGCCTTGTCATACCCTTTTCCAGTTTTATGTGGCGGATGGAAAGCTTTCCTGCCAACTTTATCAAAGAAGTGCAGATGTGTTTTTGGGAGTACCTTTCAATATTGCTTCTTATGCGCTTTTCACCATGATGCTGGCGCAAGTATGTGATCTCGAGCCAGGAGACTTCGTTCATACTTTTGGAGATGCCCATCTTTATTTGAATCATCTTGAGCAAGCCAAACTCCAACTAAGCCGAGACCATAGGCCTCTCCCGACGATGAAAATAAACCCTGAGGTGAAAGACCTTTTCAGTTTCAAATACGAGGACTTTGAATTGGTAAACTATGATCCGCACCCACATATCAAAGCTCCTGTGGCAGTCTAATTAAGAACCTTGTGCTATGCTAAATCTACAAAGAGAGACACTAATCGATAGCTATATCAGTTCCTATAATCAAAAGGATGTGAAGGGAATGCTAAAACCCCTTCATGATGAAGTAATCTTTGAAAACTATACGAATGGAGAGATAACTCACAGGACCCAAGGAATTGATGAATTTGAAAAGCAAGCTATTCAAGCCTTGGATTTTTTTGAAACCCGGGAACAGTCACCGGAAAAATATATTCACCAGGCACGTCACACTGAGCTTCACTTGAAGTATCATGCCATTCTTGGGAAAGATTTTCCCGATGGAAGTTTGAAAAAAGGTGATGAAATCAACCTGAAAGGCAAATCAGTTTTCACCTTTAAAGATGGCTTGATTTCAAAAATTCAAGATTACTCTTAAAAGAAAAAAGGCTGTCAAATTCGATGACAGCCTTCTTTTTTGGGATTATCTTAGTCTTCTAACTCATATTTGAGCGTCCTTCCTTTTTCTACAGCGGGTAATCCCTCTGTCATCCAAAGCGGAGCTGGTGCACCTTTCAGATAATGGTCAAAGAACTGACTTAGTCGAATAGATAGATCCTTTCGATTTTTGCGTTGACGAAGGTTATGATCCTCTCCATTGTACTGTAAAAGCCATGCAGGCTGATTCAGTCTTTTCAAAGCCATAAACATTTCAATTCCCTGGTACCAGGGCACTGCTCCATCTTCATCATTGTGCATGATCAATACCGGTGTCTGTACTCTATCCATGAAGAATAGTGGAGAGTTTTCGATATAGTAAATGGGCTTTTCCCAAAGCGTACCACCAATTCTTGACTGGGTCTGCTCATATTGGAACATTCGGCTCATCCCTGTTCCCCAACGAATTCCGCCGTAGGCAGAGGTCATATTTACCACGGGAGCACCTGCTCCTGCTGCTTTGAACATATTCGTCTGGGTAATCAAATAAGCAACTTGATAGCCTCCCCAACTCTGACCTTGAATGGCCATATTCTCAGCATCCACAAATCCTTTGGCCACCACAGATTGTACACCAGGAATGATACAATTGTAGGCACTTGGTCCCGGTAGCCCTAGATCGTATTTGATATCAGGCACAAATACCACATAATCATTGCTGACGAAATAAGGAATATTGATCGTAGAGGCTGAAGGCGCTGGAGAACGGTAATTATGCAATCCGTCACTGTTTCGCTCATAGAAATAAACCATCATTGGGTACTTCTTATTCGGGTCAAAATACTCCGGCTTGAACAGCAATCCTTGCAGTGGGGTACCATCATTGGCCAAATAACTTACCAATTCAACACTACCCCATTTGACCTGACTTTGCTGAGGATTCAGGTTCGACACCTTTTTCATATCCTTCAATTTCAAATCTGTGATATACAGATCGGGACTTTCCTGATAGGTGCTTCTCTGAATGACCAAATGATCGCTCTCTTTCGCTTTATTCAATCCATAGTATCTGTGAGGAGTCATCAAAACTTCTGAAAGCATCTGCCCTGCATAATCTCCCTTGTACATTCCGGATTCTTTGGTTACCTCATTGAAGGCAGTCAGATACAATTCAGATTTCGGATCAATAAATCGCTCTTCACGATCCAAAGATTGCCTTCTAAAAGTGATCTTATTTTTTCTTCCTTCGCCTTTGGTGATATTCAAAGCCGCACCGGGGTTACGCGGATCAATTTTCCAGACATCATAGCGATCATTGATCAAGATGGCCGCATCTCCTGCCATCCAACCTCCGGTACCATAGGATCCAGGCAAGGATGGAGAATCATGGAGCTCCTGATAAAATGGCACATCCAAAGCTTCTGTCAGATTGATTCGCTTTTTATCTGCTACATCAAAAGCTACCCAAGAACTGTCCCGAGAGTCATACCACGTGATGAATTTCCCTTCAGGAGAAAGACTGGGATAGCCTGGTACATCTTTCTCGATCAATGTCCGTTCACCCGTCTCGAAATCGACCAAATAAATATCTCTGCCAATCTGAATATTCCAGCTGTATTCTCTACGATACGGGCTATCTGTCCAAGCGATTGCTGTAGTATTTTCTACTTTGCTAGGCAAAATCAGATTTTGAATCTCGCGGTCTTCTAGCTGATGGATCTGCTTTGAAGAAATATCCATCACCGCTTTGTATGCTCTTTTTTCCTCTCTTGACTTATTTCTCAATTGCATGGGTTGGATTTCGGCATCCTGCCAGCCCCAGATATCCAAGCTTACTCTGTCTTCATCGAGAATGGTGGTGTCGCTTTCGTATGCATAGTCCATGTAATCATTGGTCACTCCGAAGAAGAGTAACTTTTCATCCTCTGAAAACACGATCGATTCATCCTGACTGATTCTAGCATCAGATAAAATTCCTTGAGAATTTTCATCCGCTATTTTTTCGAGGTTTTGAGACGCTGTTTGATAAAGCATCAAGGAGTAATAGGGCTTTTCGGCTTTGGTAGAATCGTCTGTGGTCACAAATGCCAAAAACTTAGATGCTGGAGAAAACTTCATTCTGGAGTACTCGGTGAAGCCTTCATGAATGCTAGTTTCCTCTCCAGTCTGAAGGTTGAGCAGGTGAATGGATGCATTATCTAAGGTATCTTCTTTTGCCAAGACAAATTGAAGAAAGTTTCCATTTGGCGAAAAACCGTAGCTCTTCACACGATCAAACTCATATTTTTTGGAGCCGTCTAAAGACCGGACCATTAGCTTCGTCCCATCTGTTTTCTTCGGCTTCTCAGCTTTTGCCGTTGAGTCTACGGGGTCCTTTTTCGCTGGTTTTTCCTTTTCAAAATGAATGGCAATCCAACTTCCGGACTTTTCAGGAATGGAAAAGGATTTGACTTCAGCTAGCTTTTCAATAGAGCCTTTAGCCAAATCATAGATGAACAAACTATCCTTAGGCATTTCATCTTTCTTGGTCTTTTTTAGCTTCAAAATGCGGACTGAATCGTATTGAGGTACAATTTTCCCCACGGCAAATGCATCGTCCGGAGAAAAATTCCAGCCTGCTGCCCGAGGAATAATCATTTTTTTGGATGGATCCCGATAGGGCATCAATTCCAGTCGCGCATCCCCCTCCTGAGGGAAAATCATGTAACCTACCCACTTCCCGTCTTTGGTAATTCTATCAGAAGATAGGTTCTCCCATCCGTCATAGTCCGCATGAGTCAAAGAGCGTTTTTGCTGGGCTTGCCCTTCTAGATTCAGAAAAAGCAGTAGGAAAAACCCCACTGCAACTATTCTACTTTTAATCATCATATTTTAATCAATTATTTAGCGTAATTTCTTGACTGATCAATCCTCCACGTGTAGAAGAAAGTTTAATTTTACCAATGACTTTTTCTTCCACATTTACTTCAATCCGGAAGGTCACTTTCTTAGTCTCTCCCTTTCCTGTATATCCCGCATAAATCGTCTTATCATAAAACTCAGGAGAAATAATTTTCACTTTGGCATTTTCATATCCTTGCATCAGTTCCTTGTCAAACTCCAAGGACACCCGATCTTCCTGAACAATCTTGACCAATTTTGCTTGCTCAAGAGCAACAGGCAATCCACCTACGTTGGTCCAAGAAAGTGAAACTTCAAATATACCATCGGATATTTTTTTGACCTCTGGACTGTCTACTTTCAACTCCGGTAGTCGTTGGGCCATGGCAAGATTGAATAAAGCTTGCTTTTTGGCCCAATTTTCAAGCTGCCACGGCGGACCATTTTGACCAAAGAATTTGGGATGGAAGCCCCCAATCTCTACCTCACCTAATTCTGGATGGGTAAATGGAGTCCAAGATTTAAACCCTCGGCCACCGTTTTCTTCCTCATCCCAGACCAGAGCGTCATAGTCATCGTAGATACCATCACCGTTGTAGTCTTTCATGGCCCCGTTGTTCCAGAGCTCATCACCATACCAAATGCTTCCGAAATAAAAGTAGCCAAAGTCAGGACCATGACCGAAAAGCGGAGAAGGCTTGAGTGGGTCTCCTGTCAATCGATTGACTTTGTAGCGAGTAGAATAAGTCTCATAGACATCTCCAGCCCATGGATAAGCCGTATAGGAAAGCCCCAATTCGTCCATTTCCTTGTAAATCGCCAAGTCTTCTGGATACATCCGCTCCTCACTTTTGGAAGTTGATGGTGGACGAAGGTGCATGGGAACACGTGTATCCATGGAGTTGACTACAGAAATATTAGGATGGCTTAGAATCCACAACACAGCAGATCGAGTTTCTGCTTCACTGAGGGGATACTGTCCGGCACCATATTGGGTGTAACCTCTTCCTGTAAGATCCCCTCCGATATCCGGTCGCCAATTCTCCGGGTAATTTCTATGAAGGTCCAAGCCTCCGATCCCATCTTCGTTGTATTCTCCATCCCCATCATTATCGATGCCTTCGGTGAAAACCAAATAGTCGCCTTGTCCGGCAAAAACTCGTTTCATCAGCTTTCCCGATGGGTGCTCGGGATTAATGATATAATTGGCTTTTTTCTTTTCTTCCTCCGTAACAGCCTTTTTGCGCATTTGATATATAATCCCATCCCCATCCAGATCTTCTTCGGGATCTTCATCTACTAGACCATCTCGATCATTGTCATGAGGCCGGACGGTACTTCGATTTCGCTGGGCTGAAAAAAGGTAAAGATTGGATCCGTCCGGGTTATTCTGTGGTCGGAGATATATTGCTTTGGTATCAATCAGGTGAGTGATATCTTCGTCCTTTCCGTAGTTTTCCAGGAGATGCTTGGTCAGCCAAAGAATAGATTCAGAGGAAGTGATTTCACCTGAATGTCTCCCTCCTTCGAAATAGGCAGCAGGCTTATCGGTATCCTTTCCTGTCTCCTTATTGGTGATCGTCATTTGATAAATGGGTCTACCCTCAAATGAATAGCCGACGATGTACAAGTCAGTGATTTCAGGGAAAGCCTCCGCCCACTTTTCATACCAATGGTACATCACATCAACGGTGTGATACTTATCAAAAGTCAGTTGGTCACCGGGGGTATATTCCACTTCAGGGAAAACTTCCTTTTTGAAAAAAGAAGGACCATGGCGTTCACCAGATACAGTGTAATATTTTCCTTTTGTGTCTTTTTCAGGATAGGCTTTATCCTTTCGGAACTCCTTGACTTGGGCAAATCCCTGCCCCAAACCAAAAAAGGCTAGGAGTAAAAGTGTGAGTTGCTTATACATATTGGTGGCATTTTATTACTTGGCTAAGGTAAAAAAGCCAAGAAATCGATTCACCACCGTTTAAAAAAAATGTAGGAGAATTATTCTTTGCGGATTGTCAATTCGAAAGTCGTCGAATTGTAAGTAGGATATCCTGGCACAGCCTTGCAAGCAGGTAATTTCCTGATTAAATAATCCATCCGCTCTTGAGTACCTTTATCCAATTCAGTGACGAACTCATAACCACTTACTTTTCCTCTAAAATCCACCTTGACCAAGACCTTCACCTCTTCATACTCTCTTGACTTTTTGGTACGGAACAAAAATGGAGAGTAAGAGTCAATCATGTCTAAGGTATACTCTGGCCAAACCCAACTAGAAGCAAGTTCGCGAGCAATCTCTTTTTCCTTCACTGTCAAAGGCAAATATGTCACTTCTTCGGAAGAGACTATGTCCTCTTCTAAGTTTTCATAGGCTAAATTTCTGAAACTAACCTTATTATAGTTTACTTCAGCTTTGGAGACAATGCTTGCTGCCTGTGCGCTTGAAGGCTGAATAGGGTGAACACTAATCAATGTTACACTTAAAAACGCTACAAAAATCTTGATGGATAGGGCTGTTTTTGTCATGATTTTTAAAGGATTGCTCAAAAATACATTAAATTTTTTTTCGAATACAATTTTTTGCATTTTAAATTTTACAAAACCCAAACAAAAAAGTCCTGCCACCGGCAAGACTTTTTTCAGAATATAAACCCAAATATAACTTTAGAGATTAAAAGTCCGATTTTTAGCTGAAAATTCGGATTTCATTAATCACTTCAAAATTAAAAATAATCAAAAGCAATTAAATCCAAATTTTTTAAACGTATTCAAATCGGATACAAATAAAAAATAAAATCAATTCAATTACAAATTGAAAAAATAATTTTGCATTATTTTGAACAATCTCTAATTTACAGGCAGTTTCGTTAAAAATCATCTAAAAACTATCTAAAAAGATGGACAAAAATTCAGATATCGATAATATAGATTTAAAAATTATCTCCTTACTCAATGAGGACGCAAAGACTCCCTACACGGAAATAGCCAAAAAAGTCTTTGTCTCATCCGGGACGGTTCACGTCAGGATGAAAAAGCTAGAGGATATGGGGATTGTGAAAAGTGCCACTTTAAATATAAACTTCACCAAACTTGGATATGACATCGCGGCATTTTTGGGAATCTACCTTGAGAAAAGCTCCCTTTACGACACCGTCATTGAGCGACTCAAAGAGATATCTGAAGTTGTCAGCGCCTATTATACCACAGGCAACTATTCCATTTTTGCAAAAATCATCTGCCGAGATACCAACCACCTCAGAATGGTTCTGGACAAAATTCAAAAGGTAGAAGGCATAGACAGAACGGAAACCTTGATCGTTCTTGAAGAAAGTATCAATCGCCCGATTCAATTTTTCGATAAAGAAACAAAATAAAAATACTATTTGGACTAAATCTAAATAAAAAACTATCCTGTTTAAAAGCCTCTATTGGGGCTTTTTTTTATTTTTATTTAAACTGAATTTCAGCATTTTTCTGCTCATTTTCATTGACAAACAGCATCCCTGATAGAATTTTCGTATAACCGGGAACATTATATTTTGATTATAAGTTGTACCTTCGCAAGCAAAATGTAATTAGTCTAAATAACTCGCCCCATGAGCAAAGACAATCAGATTTTAGAAGAGTTTACATCCAAAGATTATGAGCACGGCTGGTCCGTCAATTATGAAGCAGATGAAGCTCCTTTAGGCCTTAATGAAGAAATTATACGATGGATTTCCGCCAAAAAAGAAGAGCCACAATGGCTTTTGGATTGGCGCTTGAAAGCTTTTCGCGCTTGGGAGGCTATGGAAGAGCCTAAATGGGCTAACGTCACCTACCCAAAGGTGGATTTCCAAAAACTTCGATACTATTCAGCTCCTAAGCAAACCAAAAAGCCAAAATCATTGGACGAAATCGATCCTGAGTTATTGGCCATTTATGAGCGCCTAGGGATTTCTTTGAATGAGCAGAAAAGGCTTCAAGGAATTGCTGTCGATGCAGTCTTGGATTCCGTGTCGGTAGCAACCACTTTTAAAGGCACACTTGCCAAGTTGGGAATCGTGTTCTGCTCCTTTAGCGAAGCAGTAAAAGAGCATCCTGAACTGGTGAAAAAATACTTGGGATCAGTAGTTCCCATGACAGATAACTATTATGCTGCTTTAAATTCAGCAGTATTTTCTGATGGATCCTTTTGCTACATACCGAAAGGAGTCAGATGTCCAATGGAGCTATCTACCTACTTCCGTATCAATGCTGCCAATACAGGACAGTTTGAGCGAACTTTAATTGTAGCCGAGGACGAGTCTTACGTATCGTATTTGGAAGGTTGTACTGCTCCACAAAGAGATGAAAATCAACTTCATGCCGCCGTTGTAGAAATTTATGCAGGAGCACATGCTGAAGTGAAATACTCAACTGTACAGAACTGGTTCCCTGGAGACAAGGATGGAAAAGGCGGAATCTACAACTTCGTAACAAAGCGTGGAATCTGTGCCGGAGATCACTCCAAGATTTCTTGGACTCAGGTGGAGACAGGTTCTGCGGTGACTTGGAAATATCCTTCTTGTATCCTTAAAGGAGACAATTCCATCGGTGAATTTTACTCTGTAGCTGTCACAAACAATATGCAGCAAGCTGATACAGGAACAAAAATGATCCATATTGGCAAGAACACTAAATCACGAATTGTATCGAAAGGTATTTCGGCAGGTAAATCTCAAAACTCCTATCGAGGACAGGTTCAAGTGATGAAACGTGCTTCCAACGCACGGAATTTTTCACAGTGTGATTCATTATTGATGGGTGATCGATGCGGGGCACATACCTTCCCATACATTGATATCCAAAATCCAAGTGCCAAAGTAGAGCATGAGGCTACTACTTCTAAAATTGGAGAAGATCAAATTTTCTACTGTAATCAGCGTGGTATCAGCACAGAAGACGCAGTAGCCTTGATCGTCAATGGATACGCTAAAGAAGTATTAAATCAACTTCCTATGGAGTTTGCGGTAGAAGCTCAAAAGCTTCTTGCCTTGACCTTAGAAGGATCAGTAGGTTGATCTAGTAAAACCATTAGAAATAACACAACTATGCTAACGATAAAAAATCTGCATGCCGCAGTGGAAGGCACGCCTATTCTCAGAGGAATCAATCTCGAAGTCAAACCGGGTGAGGTTCACGCTATCATGGGACCAAATGGTTCTGGAAAATCTACGCTTGCTTCTGTTTTAGCGGGACGAGAAGAATATGAGGTTACTGAAGGAGAAGTAACTTTCAAGGGAAAAGATCTATTAGACTTGACGCCGGAAGACCGTGCTAGAGAAGGAGTCTTTTTGGCATTTCAGTATCCGGTAGAAATCCCCGGAGTATCTTCTACCAACTTCCTAAGAACAGCCCTGAATCAAGTACGTGAATACCGTGGTCAGGAGCCTTTGGACGCAGTAAAGTTTCTTTCCTTGATGAAGGAGAAAATGAAATTGGTTGAGATTGACCAAAAATTGCTTAGCCGTTCACTCAATGAGGGTTTCTCTGGAGGAGAAAAAAAGAGAAACGAAATTTTCCAAATGGCTATGCTAGAGCCTACGCTTTCCATTTTGGATGAAACAGACTCTGGGCTTGATATCGATGCACTTCGAATCGTATCGAATGGCGTCAACCAGCTGAAAAGCCCTGATACCGCTACTATCGTAGTAACTCACTACCAAAGACTGCTAGAATACATTGTACCTGATTTCGTGCATGTATTGTATAAAGGACAAATCGTCAAGTCAGGAACTAAAGACCTAGCGCTCGAACTGGAAGCAAAAGGCTATGACTGGATCAAAGAAGAAGTAGACGCTGCTGTATAAATCAATAAAAATGAGCACTTTAGTAAAAGAAGATTTATTTGAGAATTTGCTTGAAAGCGCTCCCGCTAACTTCACGGAAGCCAGACAGACAGCGAAAGACTTATACCTAAAATCAGGTCTTCCTGCTCCAAAGGAAGAGGAATATAAATTCACCGGAATCACCAAAAAGCTAGAAAAAAGCCTAGGTAATTTCAATCAGGCGAAGCAGCTTTCGGTAGACGAGAACCTGATCAAAGAATCTGTTTTTCAAGGATTTGAGGGAAATGTTTTGGTTTTTTCCAATGGAAAATTCCTACAGGAAGTATCTTCCACGATCGAAGACCTTGAAGTTTCTGATATTCTATCAAGTTCAGCGGAGATCGGTTCCATTGCAAAAGCAGAAAAAGATGCCTTTGCTGCTCTAAATCAAGCTAGCTTTTCAGGAGGAATCAGCATCAAAGTCCCTAAAAAGACCAAAGTTGAAAAGCCCATCTTGCTGCTCTCTTTCAATGGATCAAATGAAGGGCAGGTTATCACGCCTCGATTTTGGATAGAAGTGGGTGATTTCTCAGAGGTCAATTTCCTAGATCAAAGTATCAGCATGGGAGAGGATGCTTACTTTGTAAACAAGGTAGTTGAAATCAAAGGAGGACTAAACTCCCACATCAATTACTACAGACTACAAAACGAATCCAATCAAGCGATTGAAGTCAGCAATATTGAGACAAACATTCAGTCCGATGCCCGATTTACCTCTGTGAATATTTCGCTTTCAGGAGATATGGTTAGAAATAACCTAAGCCTAAACCTTCTTGGCAGCAACTCGGAAGGAAATATGTACGGGATTTACTTGCTGAATGGGAAAACACACGTAGATAACCACACCAACGTGGATCATACGATTCCGCATGCCGAGTCCAATGAGATGTATAAAGGTATTTTTGATGCTCAGTCCCGAGGAGTTTTCAACGGAAAGATTTTCGTAAGACAAGACGCGCAAAAAACCAATGCATTCCAACAGAACAATAATGTCCTTCTTTCTGATGATGCGATTGTGAATACCAAACCACAATTGGAGATTTGGGCAGATGATGTCAAATGTTCACACGGCTGTACAGTAGGTCAACTTGATGAAGAGGCTTTGTTTTATTTACAAGCTCGAGGGATCGGTAAGGTTCAAGCCAAAGGATTGCTTTTATATGCTTTTGCTGGAGAAGTGATGGAGAAAATTGAGGAAGAAAGCTTTAAAAACCATGTTGTCGGGCTGATCCAAGATCGTCTAGGCAGCAAATTCTAACATTACATGAGTTTTGATTTGGAAAAAATCAGAGGCCTGTTCCCTGTGCTTCACCAAGAAGTACATGGCAGGCCTTTGGTTTATTTTGATAATGCAGCCACTACCCAAAAGCCTCAGGCAGTTCTTGATGCTTTGAGGAATTACTACGAACACGACAATTCCAATATTCACCGAGGTGCGCACACCTTAGCAGATCGAGCAACACGCCATTACGAGGCCACTAGAGAAAAAGTCAAGGACTTTATCAATTCGCGAGAGTCTGCGGAAGTAATTTTCACTAAAGGCACCACCGAAAGTATCAACTTGGTAGCTCAAACTTTCGGAAGAAAGTTTATCGGAAAAGATGATGAAATCATTATTTCCACCATGGAGCATCACTCCAATATTGTGCCTTGGCAGATGCTGTGTGAAGAAAAGGGAGCAAAACTTCGAGTGATTCCCATTCAAGAAAATGGAGAAATTGTCTTTGAGGAATTTGAAAAGCTGCTTAACCCAAAGACAAAACTCGTCAGCGTCGTTCACGCTTCCAATGCCCTAGGCACGATCAATCCAGTCAAAAAAATCATCCAGTCGGCTCATGAAATTGGAGCTAAAGTGCTTTTGGATGGAGCCCAATCTACCTCGCATTTAGAGATTGATGTGCAGGAACTAGACTGTGATTTCTTAGCCTTTTCTGCTCATAAGCTTTATGGTCCTACTGGACTTGGCGTATTGTACGGAAAGCGTGAAATTCTGGAAGAAATGCCTCCTTTCCTTGGTGGTGGTGAAATGATCAAAGAAGTCAGCTTTGAAAAGACTACTTACAATGAAATCCCTTTCAAATTCGAAGCCGGGACACCCAATATTGCCGATGTAATCGCATTTGGCCAGGCGCTGGATTTTATTCAGTCCCTTGGCAAAAAACAGATCAAAGCGCATGAAGATGAACTTCTGAACTATGCAAATCAGCTTACCAAAGATATAAAAGGCTTCATCCCGGTGGGGACTGCAGCTGATAAAGTTTCGGTTCTATCATTCAACATTCAAGGCATGCATCCTTTTGACGTAGGGCAAATGCTGGATGCTAGAGGAATAGCCGTGAGGACAGGACATCACTGTACACAGCCTTTGATGCATCGATTTGGGATTGAGGGAACTGTACGGGCTAGTTTTGCTGTTTACAACACCAAATCCGAAATCGAAAATATGGCGGAAGGAATCGCCAAAATTGCTAGAATCAAAAACAAATGAGTAGCATCAGTACCTTACAAGACGAAATTGTATCAGAGTTTGAAATCCTCGGGGATGATCGGGAATCTACTATTTTTTACATTATGGAGTTAGGTGAAAAGCTGCCTCAATTTCCAGCTGATGAACAAAAAGACGAGAACTTGATCAAAGGATGTCAATCCAAGGTTTGGTTGATCGCAGACGAGGAGAATGGGAAGGTCAGATATTTCGCTGATTCTAACACAGATATTACCAAGGGATTGATTTCACTGTTGATTCGTGTATTGGATAATCGCAGCCCAGAGGAAATCATTCAAGCAGATTTGAATTTTATCGACCGAATAGGAATGGGAAGCATCATCGGAAGCCAGCGTTCCAATGGACTGGCCTCTATGATCCAACAAATGAAACGCTATGCGCTAGCGTATCAAACCAAATTGAACGCCTAACATGGAGGAAACCAAAACACAGACAAAAGAGAAGGTAATACAAGCCATCAAGCAGGTATATGATCCAGAAATACCCGTAGATGTCTATGAACTCGGCTTGATCTATGAGATCACTGTATATCCTGTTAATAATGTGTATGTCTTGATGACTCTTACCTCACCGAATTGCCCCTCGGCGGAATTTATTCCTTCTGAGGTAAAGAATAAAATACAGCAGATTCAAGGTATTAATAATGTGGAGGTAGAGGTGACTTTCGATCCCCCCTACTCACAGGACATGATGTCAGAAGCTGCCAAACTTGAATTAGGATTTCTGTAAGTTTCAAATAATAAGTAAAGAATATGTATCCAGAAGAATTAATCGCACCGATGCGTGCAGAATTGACAGACGTCGGATTCGAAGAGTTCCGTACAGCTGATCAGGTAAGCGAGCACCTTAGCTCTGAGCATAAGGGTACCACCTTCGTGGTTATCAATTCCGTATGTGGTTGTGCGGCAGGAGCTGCAAGACCAGGTGTACGATATGCATTGGATAAAGCTGCAAAAAAGCCTAGTACACTTGCCACGGTTTTCGCCGGAAATGATCGCGATGCCGTCAATAAAATTAGAGAGATTGTATTGCCTTACCCTCCCTCTTCTCCAGCTATGGCCCTGTTCAAAGACGGAGAATTGGTGCACTTCATTGAGCGTCACCATATCGAAGGTAGAAACGCCCAGATGATCGGAGACCACTTAGTCGAAGTTTTCGAACATTTTTGTGATTAAAATTAGCCCTTCGGGGCTTTTTTTACGTTTGGCAAAAAAGATATACCTCGGAATAAAAAACTGTCCGTATATCGCCTTGCAAAAAAGCCTTCCAACCAAGTGAAGAATACCAAAACAGGCCCTTATCCTTTAGCACAATCAAAATACACCAAGTGTAAATAATCCTAAATAAAATAGGGGATTTTGTTAACTTAAGGGCAATTATCAAGTTTTTGAAAGTAGTAATCCAAAAATAAACCTATATGTCTGAATCCGTAAAGCTGTCCTATAACGGACAAGATTTTGAATTTCCTGTCACAGTGGGAACCGAAAACGAACCTGCTATTGACGTTGCCAAGCTTCGAGGCTCAACTGGCTTAATCACCCTAGATCCAGGTTACAAAAACACCGGTTCTACTACCAGTGCTATCACATTTTTGGACGGGGAAAAAGGTATACTTCGCTACAGAGGATATCGTATCGAGGACTTGGCCGAAAAATCTACTTTTCTTGAAGTGGCTTACTTGCTAATCTATGGTGAGCTACCTTCTCAAGATCAATTTGAAGCTTTCTCAAGTGAAGTAACTCACCATACTTTAGTGCATGAGGATATTAAAAAGATTTTGGACGGATTCCCATCCAATGCCCATCCAATGGGTGTACTATCCTCTTTGATCTGTTCCCTTTCTGCTTTTTATCCAGAGTCGCTTAATCCAAACAGATCCGAAGATGAAGTAAACTTGAGCATTATCCGGCTGATTGCGAAAATGCCAACTTTTGCCGCTTGGGCATATAAAAATGAAATGGGACATCCAGTAAATTATCCAGACAATACCTTGGATTACTGTTCCAACTTCTTGAAAATGATGTTTGCACTTCCTGCTGAAAAGTATGATGTAGATCCAGTGGTAGCGAAGGCTTTGGACCAGCTCCTAATCCTTCACGCTGATCACGAGCAAAACTGTTCTACCTCTACCGTACGAATTGTAGGTTCTTCCCAGGCATCTATTTACGCTTCTATCTCTGCAGGAATCAATGCTCTTTGGGGACCACTACACGGTGGCGCTAACCAATCAGTGATCGAAATGCTTGAGGCGATCAAAGCCGACGGTGGAGATGCTAAAAAGTATTTGGACAAGGCGAAGGATAAAAATGATCCTTTCCGTCTAATGGGCTTTGGACACCGCGTTTACAAAAACTTCGATCCGCGAGCTCGAATCATCAAGAAAGCTGCTGACGATGTGCTAGAAAAGCTAGGTGTTAAAGATCCAGTTTTAGATATCGCAAAAGAACTCGAATATGCTGCGCTAAATGATCAGTACTTTATCGATAGAAAGCTTTATCCAAACGTGGATTTCTACTCAGGAATTATCTACCGAGCACTAGGTATTCCTACCGACATGTTTACGGTGATGTTTGCCTTGGGTCGTCTCCCAGGATGGATCGCTCAGTGGAAAGAAATGCGTGAGAATGGAGAGCCAATCGGAAGACCGCGTCAGGTCTATGTTGGTGCAAACGAGCGCGACTACGTTTCCATGAACAAGCGATAAGCTTTATTGACCAATATCAAAGGCCAACTCCAAAAGTTGGCCTTTTTTATGCCCTATCTTTGAGCATAATTAGAATCCTAAATCATTTTATCCAAGTACATAAATGAAACCAACTACACTTGAAGAGGCAGTAGCGATTACCAAGAAATTCACCTCTAGACCTTCAAATGAAGAACTTTTGAAATTATACGCCCTATACAAGCAGGCTACAGAAGGTGATAATGAAACCGAACGTCCAGGAGGATTTGACTTCAAAGCAGCTGCCAAGTACAATGCATGGTTGAACCTAAAAGGACTTTCCAAAACTGAAGCTGAAAGTCAGTATCTGGAGCTAGTCGAAAAACTATCCGAAAAACATATTTAAATTTTGAGCCCGGTAAAACGGGCTTTTTTATTGGAGATTTTTCCTTCCAAACCACTCCGCCAAAGATGACCCAATCAAGAGCTGCTGGAAATGATAAAGCATCACCGGCAGTAAAACCAATCCCAAAACAGCAGGATCTGGAAACATGACTTTTCCAATAACCACTCCATGTACCAGAGATTTTTTGGATCCACAAAAAAGCGCCGTTATCCTATCCTTGATTGAAAAACCGAGAAAGCGTGAAACCAACTCAATTGACAATAGCACCATCAGAAAGAGTATGAGCATCAAAAAGGCTATTTTCAAAAGACTTAGCCAGGAATAAGGTTGAAATATTTTCTGGTAAAAGCTATCTGAAAAAGCGGTGAACACAATCATCATTATAATCGCCTGATCGAGATATTTCAGTCTTTTAAGATGCGATCTGATCAATGGAAATAACTTTCCGTGCAATAAAACACCCGCAAAAACCGGCAAGATGACCTTAATGGTCAAGTCCACAAAGGTAGGCCAGAAATCCACCTCACCCTGTCCGAGGTTTTCAGCCAAAATACCCATCCAGGCAGGAGTAATAACCACTCCTAGTAAACCTGAAATACTTGCATTGAAAATGGCGGCAGGAACATTTCCACCCGCGATATTTACCATCACCACAGAGGCACTGACCGTGGAAGGCAAAGCAGCTAAATAAGTAATTCCCAACTCGAAATCTTCATCGACCCAGGGCAACCACCTGAATATCAGCAGAACTAAAAAGGGAAAAACAATGAAGGTGAAAAGCTGAATCGTCAGATGCAATTTCCAATTTGACAAGCCCTCCATTAGCTGCCTTGGATTTAGCTTGACTCCATAAAAGAAAAAAACCAATGCTATCCCGCCATTGATCCAAGGCTTCCAATGGATGGGGCCTTCTGAACTTCCCAATTTTGGGAAAAGCCAAGCCATAAAAATGGCTAAGATCAAGCCTAGTAAAAAGGTATTGAATCCGACTTTCTGGAGCAGGTTTTTTACTTTTTTCATTTCCCGGAGGTAATTCTTTTGAGGTTGTCACAAAGAATAGCTGTGGCAACCGCTACATTGAGTGACTCAGCTTGACCGAAAGCAGGAATAGCTAGCTTTTTGCTGATAAAGGGTTCCAGCTCTTGAGAAACTCCATTTGACTCATTCCCCATCAATAAAACTCCCTGTTCGACAGATTGGATGGCGTGGACATTCTCTCCACCCATAAATGCTCCATAGACGGGTAAATTCAACGCTGTCAAAACTTCTGCTAAATCACAGTAGTAAAAATTAACCCTTGTGAAGGAACCCATCGTTGATTGTATCACTTTAGGATTGTAGAAATCGGCCGTTTGCTTGGAAAAGAGCAAATTTTTGACTCCATACCAATCAGCGATGCGAATGATCGTACCCAAATTGCCCGGATCCCGTACATCATCTAAAGCTAAAACCCAATCTGAGGGTTGAATTTCCGGCAAATGATTTTCTTTCATTCGGACCAAAGCGATTGCAGAGTCATTACTTTGATACTGGCCCATACTTTCGAGCTGTGCCGGGGTAGCAAGCTCAAAGGATACCTTAGATTGGTGGAGCCGGTCTCCATAGGTATCCAAGAATTCTTGAGTTGCATAAACACAATCGGTCACAAAGGAGGATTCCAAGAGTTCCAAAACGCTTTTTCTACCCTCCACAAAGAACTGCTGATGAGCAATTCGGTATTTCTTTTGATGTAAGGATTTAAAAAACTTAATTGTATTTTTGCTTAGCATGTCGTCTGATTACACCATTTTGAAGAGCTCCAAATATATACTTTTTCTTTTGCTGCTTGGACTATCATTTGGCTGCTCACTCACCAAAAATCTTCGAGAGAATGAATATGCGCTTTTTGAAAATGAGCTAAAAGGCGTCGAAAAAGCCGATGAAGAACGATTGTCTGCTCTCCTTCAGCCTGAAACGAACTTTCGAATTCCTCTTCTGAATGTTTCCCCTGGTGTCTCCATTTATCGAATTGGCCGTTCGTTTTTCGATAGTAGCAAAGTGGCAGAAAAAAGAAAAAACTTTGAGGCCGAACTACAGTCTTTAGAAGAAAAGGAGGAGTCTGATTCTTTAAGCCGCAAAGAAGAAAAACGTATTGAAAAAGTCTCTGGCCGAATTGAAAGTTTGAAGTACAAGGAAGAATATGGGAATGGACTTATGCGAACAGGTAATCCTGTGACACGCTTGGATTCCGCTGCTATCAAAAGCACGAGCCAAAATATTTCAGGTTACCTTAACAACAATGGTTTCTTTGAATCAAAGGTGGATTTTGAGGTAGAAACCAAAAAGAAAAAAGCCTATGTCACTTATGAGATTGAGGAAGGATCACCCTACCTTATCGACTCGATCTACACCCGTACGGACAACGAAGAAATCATCAAACTACTCAATCAATCAAAGCAAAGAAGCCTTCTAAAAACAGGCAAAGCTTATGCTCAGGATGATATTACCGCCGAAAGAAACCGAGTAGAAGAGCTCCTGAAAAACAATGGTTTCTACATGTTTACCAAGACCTATCTAGAATACTTGGTTTACAAGGATACCGTTGCAAAAACAGTGAAAATCAGTCAGGAAATCAAAAAACCAACATTTGCCGAGAAGCATCGAGTCTATTCCTTGGATGAAATTAACTTTCGGGTAAACCCACCATCCAATGAATTTGCTGACCAGCAGGTGAACGCAGAGTACAATGGAATTGACTTTTCTTTTTACAGAGATAGGTATTCCGAAAAGATTCTTGATTCAAGGGTACTGTTCGAAAAAGGAAGTACCTACCAAAGAAACATGGTCATAGAGAGTCAAAAACAGCTCAGTAATCTTGACTTATTTCGCTTTGTCAATATCACCTTTGACACCTTAGGCAACTCACTGACTGCTAACATCTTCACTCAGCCAGCAGAAAAATATCAATTAACCAATCAGATAGGTTTAAGCATTACGGAACAGCTACCGGGGCCATTCTTCAGTACCTCACTTCGAAACAGAAACTTTTTTAGAGGGGGAGAAATCCTCGAATTCAACTTCAGAGCAGGCTTGGAGGGAGTTGCCTCAGCTACTAATCAAGGCGTTTATCAAAGCCGGGAACTTGGTATTTCCTCCTCAGTGATCTTTCCTCGGTTTTTAGTCCCTTTTTATCCATCGAGCTTGAGGAAATTCGGACGGTACAATCCTAACACCCGGGTTCAGATAGGTTATAATTATACCAACCGCCCTGAGTATACCCGAACCAGTTTTAACGGAAAACTTGCCTACACATGGGCTACCCTGAATAATCGGCAGCAATTTACCGTGAACCTAGCTGATCTAAACTATATTCAGACGCCTGCCATTACTCCAGAGTTTGGGGAAATCCTGCTAGATCTTGCCAATCAAGGAAACAATCTGATTTGGTCATTTTTACCTTCTTACATCAGCAGTATTTCAGGCCAGTCTATAATCAATTTCAACAGTTACGGGAACTTCAGAAACCGTCCTTCCTCCATGCTTAGACTTTTTGTAGAAAGTGGCGGTACGCTTTTAAATTTTCGGGATATCGCGACGAACAGTGAGGAAACCGAAATCGCAAATTTCCAGTGGTTGAAGCTACAGGCAGACTTTAGGAGGTACTATCCTTTGGACGAGAAGCAAACATTCGCCTACCGGCTAAACTTTGGAATAGCCCGACCTTATGGTGTCAGTAACGGCATTCTTCCTTACGAAAAATATTTCTTTGCGGGAGGTGGAACTAGTATCCGGGCTTGGCAAGCCAGACGACTTGGCCCCGGTAGCTCAAACCCTCGAAGAGGTCCTGAGGGTGAGTATGATTACCCTTTTGAAGAGCCAGCAGAAATGATCATCGAATCCATGCTGGAATATCGGAGAAATTTATTCAGCTATTTCGACATGGCTTTATTTTTGGACATCGGAAACTCCTGGGTCATCGGAGTGGATCAAACCAGACCAGGAGCCGACTTCCGTTTTGATAGATTTTACAAAGAACTGGCAGTAGGTTCAGGCATTGGACTCCGGATGGATTTTGATTTCCTGATTATCCGACTGGACCTTGCTACCAAAGCAATTGACCCAGCTCAGCCTGAAGGAGAGCGTTGGGTTTTAGACAATATTTCATTCAGACGACCTTTTGGGGTCAGAGGACAAACCGTATTCAATTTTGGGATCGGTTACCCTTTCTAAAATTAGTTATGGCTAGAAAAACAAAAGAAGAAATAGCGCTGATTTACCAGCAAATGCAGGATCATATTTGTTCCAAACTCGAAGAATATGACGGTCAGGGCCATTTTCTGGAAGATAAGTGGGACCGTGCGCAAGGAGGAGGCGGGAGAACCAGGATTTTCCAAAATGGTCAAATAATTGAGAAGGGAGGAGTGGCTTTTTCTGCTGTTCATGGGCCGACACCAGAAAAGATTTTGGCGAAACTAGGGCTTGAAAAAGCGGACTTTTTTGCCACTGGAGTTTCCATCGTTTTGCATCCATTTAGTCCTATGGTTCCGATTATCCATATGAATATCAGGTATTTCGAAATGGATAATGGTGTTCATTGGTTTGGTGGAGGGATTGATTTGACTCCCCACTACATTGTGCCCGAAGATGCCCAATACTTTCATAAGGAAGTAAAAAAGACCTGCGACGCATTCGACCAGACTTACTACCCAAAATTCAAAATATGGGCAGATGATTATTTCTATCTGAAGCACCGCAATGAAACTCGGGGGATTGGAGGAATTTTCTATGATCGCCTTTCGGGTAAATCAGATGATGATTTTGAGCAAATCCTACAATTCAGCTTGGCTTTGGGACGGCTTTTTCCCGAGGTATACGGGTATTTTATGAAGAAAAACTCGCCGATCAGTTTTGGAGAAAATGAGAAAAGATGGCAGAGCCTCCGCCGGGGTCGTTATGTAGAATTTAATCTTGTGTGGGATGCAGGTACTAAGTTCGGACTAGATACAAATGGCCGGACGGAGAGTATTTTGATGAGTATGCCTCCACAGGCAGAGTGGACCTATATGCATGAACCTACTGTAGGCAGTCAGGAGGAGTTTACTCTGAAGCACTTGAAGAAAGATATTGATTGGCTAAACTATTCTGTATGATCGAGCAATTATCAATATGGGACGAGCTGCTATTTTTATGGCTAAATTCCTTTCATGCAGACTGGTTGGATCCCATCGTATTTCAGCTTACAAAAACCATTACCTGGCTCCCTTTATTCTTATTTTTGATCTATAAGATTTATCGACATGACCCCAAAAACAGTTGGTGGGTCTTTGGCGGCGTTGCTTTGACTATATTATTTGCGGATCAGATTACATCAAGTTTTATGAAGCCTTTTTTCGAGCGACTTCGACCCTGTCACGATGATCGCTGGGATGGGTTGATTCACAATTATGAAAGATGTGGTGGACTATATGGATTTGCATCCTCGCATGCAGCCAATACTTTTGGTATGGCCACCTTCCTCAATTTGAAAATGCGGAAGAAGGTCCCTTATTTCGGTTGGCTTTTTTTATATGCAGCTTTGGTCAGCTATACTAGAATCTACCTTGGAGTACATTACCCCTTAGACCTGTTTGTTGGCGCATTAGTTGGGATGTTATCAGCCTACACTGTTTGGTTTTTGATTGTCTATGTAAAAAGAGAGGTAGTCAAAAAAATCCTACGATAATTGAATCCCGGAAATAAGAGTTAAGAGCATTTCATTGCATTATTGATAGCTTTCTGATAATTTCACAAAAAACCATCAAAATTATCATGAAAAAAATCAAATCACTCTTAACATTGGGTCTTGCATTTAGCTTTTTAGCAGCTACAACATTGACATCCTGCGGTGGCAAAAAGGAAGAAAGTCAAGAAGCCACTACCGAGCAACCTGCTGAAAGCAGTGAGCATCCCTCTGACGGAGGCGAGCATCCTAGTGATAGCTCAGAGCATCCATCTGAAGGCGGGGAACATCCTACAGATGGAGGAGAACATCCTGATAACAGCTAAAACTAAAGCGGGCCACGAAAGGCTCGCTTTTTTTAGGAATTTACTTTTCGTTGAAAGGTGAATCTGGAAGAGGCTTTTACCTCTTTACCATCAATTTCTAGATAAGGAAAGGCAATGAAATTTATTGGTCCTGCCTCCGGGCTTGGGTTCACCACTAGATCGCGACCTCGGCTTAGCTCGATTCTATTAGCTGGATGCCTTCCAAAGTAATAAGTTGCCAAGGCGGTATACTTATTAGCCTCTGAGATATCCACGGGCCACCACTTTCCATCTGCATAAAATTCCGCCCAACAATGATACCCATCAATTCCTCCCTCATTCCTATCCGAAGGGATGGAAGCTCCGATTGCAAAGCGAGCAGGAATATCTACAGATCTAGCCAATGAGATAAAGAAGGAATGAAATTCTGAACAATTACCAGTTTTGGAATCGCAAGCGTAGTTCGAATCGCCGTTTCCATAGTCACCAAACTTCATATAGCGCATATTGTCAATGATATAATCATACAATGCTCTTGCTTGGATAAGCTTGGAATCATTGATTTTTGGCCCTAGTACCTCTTTAGCAATCTCTTCAAAGCGACCACCTTTAGGCATCAGACGATTGGAAGCAAGGTATAAATCTGGATTCGGGCTTGGTGCCTCATAAGGCCCTTTTTCCTTCCGATTGACCGCATAGGAAAGCATAATTTCTTTCCCACTATCCTCGACTCCCAATTCAAAATACACCAGCTTATTTCCAAAGTCTTGGTCCTCTATTTCGACCGTTTCACCTGCAAGCTGCATCTCCAGCACTTCTATCTGCTGATAATGATCAGAGATCGGCACCGGTATCCACATTTTGGCCTTTGAATCCAACTCTGGAACCATGACTTGATAATAAAATTCAAAAGAATCACTTCCTTCGATCACGCCCAAAAGCTGATTGGATGACTCTTCAAGTTCGACACGATACCACGTTTTATCCTCTTTATTTTGCTTCCAAGAGTAGAATGGTTTGCCATTGAGTTTATGAACGGAGGTTTCCGTCACTGTCATCTCTCCAGGCTTTCCTTCCATGAAAAAATCAACATCATAGACTTCTCCACTTTCATCGACCAAGTCCACACAGGCAAAATGTCTCTCAGGCCCCAAATTGGAAAGGTATTCAGTATGCACTCTTACCAGCTTCATTCGCAAATCATGATTCTCATCCTTTACGGGGAACAGCCCTCCATTTTCAGTAGTTTTCTGATCGATAAATTCCTTGATACCTTTCTCGATTTCTGCAATAGAGACTTTCTCAACCTTTTTAGCTGATTCTTTTTCTTGCACCTCGCTCGATTGACAGCTTGTGATAGCAGCAATCAAACAGCAAAACAATACCGGAAACAATAATTTAAACTTGAACATAGGACGATGAATAAACTTTATCTTCAAAGGTAGAAAATTTCAATGAAGCTCTTCAAAAGCACTTTCCAATGTTAAGTTTTTGGCAATTGGGAAAAACTTAACAAACATTTTTGCCATGTTAAGTAAATATTATCTTATCATTGCGCGATCATTAACAATAGCCTCAAAGTGAATCCGGTTTACCTTTTTGCAGTCATAGCAATCTTAATTATTATTGCTGAAGTGGTACATAGATTGATGAATAGGAAAAAGCGATAGAGTAAAAAGTAAAAGTTGTACATAGAAAAGCTGGACTAAACTCTAGTCTGATCACCCCTAAAAACCTGACTTTTTTAAGGCAGGTTTTTTTATTTCAAAGAGAAACTCAATCCATTCAATCTAGAGTAAAATGAGTTTTCCATCAAGTCAGAATAAAAACGTAATCCTTTCATGCATGATACTTTTTATTTCTAATCAATCCTATGAAAATAAAGCCTGATATTTTTTCAGGCTTGTCAATAAACTTTCAATAATTTCCATACATTTGCATTCCGTTTGGGGAGCTAAGCTCATCAAATCTCGGGGTGTAGCGTAGCCCGGTTATCGCGCCTGCTTTGGGAGCAGGAGGTCGCAAGT
>LJXT01000025.1 GCA_001314815.1 Algoriphagus marincola HL-49 | reverse complement strand
CAAAAAATAAGAAGCTAGATTCTAGACGTTAGAATCAAGACAGATTGTCTTCAGAAAAATGAAACGCCGGCTGAAAAGTCGGCGTTTTTTTGGTTTGAAATCTTACTGATACCTGGATTTGAACTAAGACTTGATTGGGGGGCGGTTAAAGATATTGCAGTCAGGAGACTGCCTTACAGTAGGTCTAGGTCGAGAGACTTGGACCACATTTAGGTTTTGGTGCTAGGAAAAGGTAAAAAAGAAAAAGCACCCTTTTCAGGATGCTTTATTGTGGAGGTCGCGAGCGGATTCGAACCGCTGTACAAGGTTTTGCAGACCTCTGCCTAGCCACTCGGCCACGCGACCAATCGAATTTTACTGAAAACAATTTGACGTAATGAAATAGTTCCAAAGCTTGTAACTCTCGAAAGCAAATCGTAATCGGTGGGCAAAGGTAGTTATATTTGGCTTGTAAGCCAAGATCGATCTTCGAATTTTCATGACTTTTTTTGAAGCCTTTAAGGAAGGTTTACACAATTTTAATATAGGATTTGTAGCAGATATAATAGGTGAAATAAGGTAGGGTTAAATTGTATTTATTTATAAAGATTCTAAATTAAAACCTTTAGGAATTAACTACGGTAAGTAATTGTAAATCAATTGACTATATTCATAAATGATCGAGTTTGAGCTAGATGTTTTAAATATTGTCCGTATTTGAAAAATAAACCCCGGATACTACCTTTGCAGGGGTTATTGAAGACCGAATAAACTATTTAATTAGCTATAATATGTTATCCAAACGCTCGTTAGTAGGAGTTCCATTGAAATTCCGCACACTGGCATTGCTGTTTTTCCTGTTCTTGGGCGGACAGGTTTTCGCCGCAGATCCGGCAGTAAGCGACAGTGAGGAAGCCATCTCGGCAGGTAAGTCAGTTTTTAACGCAAACTGTAAGACTTGTCACAAGTTGGATCAAAAGGCTGTTGGGCCTGCATTGAGAGGTATTACCGATCGGCAATCCATCGAGTGGTCTAAAAGTTTCATTAAAAACTCTCAGGCAGTAATCGCCTCAGGTGATGAGTATGCCAACAATCTCTATGCAGAGTACAATAATTTGATGATGCCATCTCACGAGTTTTTGTCAGATGCAGATCTGGACAATCTCTTGGCATATATCGAATATGGAGACAAGGTGGATCCCGCTGCTGAAGCTGCAGCTGCCGCTGCTGCAGGTGGTGAAGAAGGTGCTGGGGGAGGAGGAATCCCTACTCAATACCTAACCATTATCATTGTGGTGTTGGTCATTGTTCTATTCCTGATCTTAGTTGTCTTGGGATTGATTATTTCCATCCTGACCAAATATGTCAATAAGCAGGATCTCGACGAGACAGATAAAGAGTTTGTATCTCAGAAATTTGAGTTTGGAAAAGTATTGAAAAGCGATGCTTTCATCATCGTTGTGACGGCTTTGGTGGTGGCATTAGTTGCTAAAACAGCAATTGACGGTCTGTACACAGTAGGTGTGCAGCAGGGTTATGCGCCTACACAACCAATCGCTTACTCTCATGCTTTGCATGCAGGTACCCTTGAGATCGAATGTCAATATTGTCATACTGGAGTTGAGATTGGTAAATCAGCAAATATCCCATCTGCCAACATTTGTATGAACTGTCACATGCACGTGCAAAACGTACAGGGTCAAGATGGTATTTCTCCAGAGATCCAAAAGATTTACGACGCCATTGATAATAATCAGCCAATTGAATGGGTGAGGATTCATAATTTGCCTGATTTGGCTTACTTCAACCACTCTCAGCACGTGAAGGTGGGAGGAATTGAGTGTCAGACCTGTCACGGTCCTATCGAGGAAATGGAAGTTGTCTATCAGTACTCATCCCTGACCATGGGATGGTGTATCGACTGCCACCGTGAGACCGAAATCAATGCGCAAGGAAACGAGTACTACGACAAATTGGTACAACTTCACTCTGAATCAAAAGATGCCTTGAAGGTTAAGGATATTGGAGGTTTGGAATGTGCTAAATGTCATTACTAAAAAAATCTGAAATCTATTCCTAGATCATAAAATGAAGGAAACTAAGAAAACATACTGGAAAGGACTGGAGCAACTCAGCAACGATCCGGAGTTTGTTAAGAATGCAGACAGGGAGTTCCCAGAGCTTCCATCCATGATTTCCGAAGACGGAAACGCATCCAGGAGAGACTTTCTGAAAATGATGGGCTTTAGCTTGGCAGCTGCTTCTTTGGCGGCTTGTGAGGCTCCTGTACGAAAGGCGATCCCTTACGTCAACAAGCCAGTTGATATCAATCCATCCATCCCTAACTACTACGCATCTACCTTTGCTTCCGGAGGAGATTATGCATCGATCGTAGTGAAAACTCGAGAGGGTCGACCAATCAAAATCGATGGTAATAAGCTTTCTCCTATTAATAACGGAAAAGTAAATGCCATTGTAGAGGCTTCTGTTCTTTCGCTATACGATAAAGAGCGTTTGACTGGACCGTATTTGGCTGGTGAGAAGACAGATTGGGCAAGTTTGGATGCAGAAGTGAAATCAAAAGTTTCTTCCGCAGGAAATGTTAAGATCGTTTCCAACACGGTGCTTTCTCCTTCTACTTTGAAAGCATTGGATCTTTTCTCTGAATCAGTAGGTGGTGCAGAGGTCATCATGTATGATCCGCTTTCCAACTACGGGATTAGCAAAGCATCGGAGACCATGTATGGTCAGGCAGTTGTTCCTTCTTATTCATTTGACAAAGCAAAGACTATCGTCTCTTTCGGAGCTGACTTCTTAGGAACTTGGATTTCTCCAATCGAATTTGCTGGTCAGTATGCTAAGACTCGTAAAATCAGCAAAGAGCGTCCTGAGATGTCTCGTCATTACCAGTTTGAGTCCAATTTGTCTCTAACAGGTGCGAATGCAGACTATCGTTCACCAATCAAAGCTTCTCAAAGCGGCTTGGTAGTTTTGGCACTTTATAATATGCTTGCTCGAAAGGCTGGCGTGACTACTGTGTCTGCTCCGGCAGTCGAAGTAGCCAATTTAGAAAAAGCAGCCAATGATCTTTGGGCTTCTAGAGGTGCTTCTTTGGTCGTTTCAGGATCTAATGATCCAAACGTTCAAACAGTCATCCATGCAATCAATGAATTGCTAGGAAATAATGGAGCTACTGTTGATTTTGCTTCTCCGGTTCATTTTAGAAAAGGAGATGATGCGAAAATGAATCAGTTCATCACTGACCTCAATGCAGGTCGAGTTGGAGCTGTCATTTTCCATAACTGTAATCCTGTTTATGATCATCCAAGAGGTGCAGAACTAGCTGAAGGCATTTCTAAAGCTCGTTTCTCTTTGGCTACAAATATGACCATGGACGAAACAGCTTCTTTGGTAGGAGCCCTTGCTCCAGATCATCACTTCCTAGAAGCATGGAACGATTTCGAGCCAAAGCCAGGTCATTATTCACTTTCTCAACCAACTATTTCTCCGCTGTTTGACACACGTCAGGCGCAGGAGTCACTTTTGGTTTGGGCAGGAGAAACTACGAACTATTACGATTTCTTGAGAAATAACTGGGAAACTGGTCTTTATACTCAAGTAGCAACTACAGATTCTTTCCAGACTTTCTGGGATAAATCACTTTACAACGGGGTATTGGCACTAGAGCGGGAAGTCGCTCCTCTTTCTCCAATCGGAGATGTGTCAGCCGCAGCATCTGCTGTCTCCAGCGCTTACAGCGCTGATAATTCCGGGGCTGAATTGATTGTATATCCTAAGGTAGCTATCGGAAACGGCACCTTTGCCAACAACCCTTGGCTTCAGGAAACTCCCGACCCGATCACCAAAGCTACTTGGGACAATTATTTGACAGTATCTCAAAAATGGGCTTCCGACAACGGAGTCACCATGATAGAAGAAAATACTCGCAAAGCTTCTGTAACTATCAACGGCAAAAAAATCACTGTTCCTATTTTGATCCAACCAGGTCAGGCTGAAGGTACTTTCGGTTTAGCGCTAGGATACGGAAGAACCAAGGCAGGCAGAGTAGCAAACGGCGTGGGTGTAAATGCTTATGAATTGCTTGATGCTTCTGCCGGTTTTGTGAATTTTGATATCACTTCAGGAGTGACTGTAGAAGTGACCGGAGATTCTTACAAGATTGCAAGAACGCAAACCCATCAGACTTTCATGGCACGTGAAAACGTGATTCAGGAAGCAACCCTTGCAGAATACAAGCAAGATGCCTCTGCAGGTAGATACAAGCCTGAAATCTACAAGGAAGGTGAATTCATCAAGCCTTCGAAGATTTCCTTGTGGAAAGGACATCAATATTCTCAGCATCACTGGGGATTGGCCATTGACATGAACTCCTGTATTGGTTGCTCGGCTTGTTCGGTAGCCTGTCAGGTAGAAAATAACGTCTCTGTAGTAGGTAAAGAGGAAGTCTTGAACCGCCGTGAGATGGCTTGGATCCGAATCGATAGGTATTACTCTTCGGATGCAGCAGCTGATGATTTGTCAGGTTTGGAAAAAGCTTCCGAGAATCCTGAAGTTACCTTCCAGCCGATGATGTGTCAGCAGTGTAACAATGCACCTTGCGAGACGGTATGTCCAGTGGCTGCGACTACTCACTCTTCCGAAGGGTTGAACCAAATGACTTACAACCGTTGTATCGGTACGCGTTACTGTGCAAACAACTGCCCGTATAAAGTTCGCCGATTCAACTGGTTCAAGTATCATGACAACACTCAATTTGCCGGAGTCAATGTGGCTCAAAACGATGATTTGGGTAAAATGGTCTTGAATCCGGACGTGACTGTTCGAGTACGAGGTGTGATGGAGAAGTGCTCCATGTGCGTGCAGCGAATTCAAGCAGGCAAGCTTGAAGCTAAGCGTGAAAAGCGTAAAATAAAAGATGGAGAAATCAACGTGGCCTGCGCTACGGCATGTCCAACCGATGCATTGGTATTCGGAGATATGAATGATCCGGAAAGCCGTGTATCTAAGCTTTTGAAGATTGAAGAAAACTCAACTTCTGCTCTGAAGGAAGTCAATGAAGAGCGGGCTTACCACGTATTGGAAGAGATCAACGTGAGTCCAAACGTTTGGTACTTTACCAAAATCAGAAATAAAGACATAAACGAAGCGTAATCATAATTTTATAAACTATGCAGGTTACTTCATCCGTACGAGAGCCTTTAGTTACCGGAGGGAAAAGCTATCATGACGTCACCCACGATGTGTCACGTCAAGTAGAAGGAAAGCCGTCACTATCTTGGTTCCTTGCCTTTTTGACAGCAGCTGGTGTATTGGGACTTGGTTCCATCGCATTGATTGCTACCCTTTGGGAAGGAATTGGAATGTGGGGACTCAACAAGACCATCGGTTGGGCTTGGGACATCACCAACTTCGTGTGGTGGGTTGGTATCGGTCACGCCGGTACATTGATCTCAGCCGTACTTTTGCTATTCAGACAAAAGTGGAGAACATCCATTAACCGAGCTGCTGAAGCGATGACTATTTTCGCTGTAATCTGTGCGGCGATGTTCCCGGTTATTCACATGGGTCGTCCTTGGTTAGGAGCTTATTGGGCACTTCCACTTCCCAACACCTTTGGATCGCTTTGGGTTAACTTCAACTCACCGCTCCTTTGGGACGTATTTGCGATTTCGACTTATTTCTCCGTATCGCTTGTTTTCTGGTATATCGGTTTGATCCCAGATTTTGCAACGATTCGTGACCGAGCTACTGGCTTGAGAAAAACGATCTACGGTGCCTTGTCCTTTGGATGGGATGGAGCAGCAAAAACTTGGATGCGTTATGAATCCGTTTCCTTGATTTTGGCAGGTTTGGCTACACCGCTTGTACTTTCTGTACACACGATCGTATCCTTTGACTTTGCGACTTCCGTGATTCCAGGATGGCACACGACGATCTTCCCTCCGTATTTTGTGGCAGGTGCGATCTTCTCCGGATTTGCGATGGTATTGACCCTGATGATTATCACCAGAAAAGTATTTAAACTGGAAGATTACATCACTATGGGCCATATCGAATTGATGAATATCGTGATCATCATCACCGGTTCGATTGTAGGTATCGCTTACATTACCGAATTCTTTATCGCTTGGTATTCAGGTGTAGCAGCAGAACAATATGCATTTATCAACCGTGCAACAGGACCTTATTGGTGGGCTTACTGGTCTATGATGACTTGTAATGTGATTTCACCACAGTTGTTCTGGTTCAAGAAAATCCGTACTTCTATCGTGGCAACCTTTATCCTATCTCTTGTGGTGAATATCGGGATGTGGTTTGAGCGATTTGTAATTATCGTGACTTCCTTGCACAGAGATTACTTGCCTTCTTCTTGGGCGATGTTCTACCCAACTTGGGCTGACATTGGTGTTTACCTATTTACCTTCGGACTGTTTTTCACCCTGTTCTTCTTGTTCGCTAAGTTTTTCCCTGTGATCAACATGGCTGAAGTAAAGTCTGTATTGAAATCATCATCCGAAAAAGCTGCTAAATAATATGGAAAGAGATACTCATTTTGTATTGGGCGTATACGAAGACGAAGACGTACTTCTTGACGCAGTAAAACAAGTAAGATCCAGTGGTGTGAAAATCCATGAGGTGTATTCACCTTACCCTGTTCACGGCTTGGAGCACGTATTGGGTTATAAGAGAAGTAGATTGCCTATTGCAGCATTCTTATTCGGAATACTAGGTACTACGCTTGCCTTGACGATGCAGTTTTACATGATGAAATTTGACTGGCCTATGATCATTGGTGGTAAGGATTATGCAGCCTTCCCGGATTTCATTCCGGTTTCTTTTGAGATGACTGTATTGCTTGCTGCTTTTGGTATGGTAGGAGTTTTCATGGTGAGCTCTAATTTGAAGCCTTGGGCACAACCACGAATCTTCGATGTAAGAATCACCGATGATAAGCACGTAATGGCAATTGACATTGCAAACAATAGCGCTATGGATCAGGAAAAAATCAAAGAGATTTTGAAGTCTTCCGGTGCTACTGAAGTGAATAATAAAAGTTTTGACGAGTAATTCCCGATAAAATGACGATAAAGAACACACTAGGAATCTTGGGAATGGCAGTTGTAGGAGCTGTGTTTGCTGGCTGTAGTGCTGGTGAAGACAATCCTGGATTGGAATATGCTCCACAGATGTATCATTCTGTAGCCTACGAACCACTTACTCAGATCAAGGATGAAAGTCAAGGCTCTTGGCTTTCCAATCGAGAAGATGGTAAAGGGGAGTTTTTCAACAGTAACGTATACAATCCCAATGGGATGAACATGCGCGAGCCTGTCGAAGGTACAGTGCCTCGAAATAAATATGATATGCTTCCGTACAGATTGAAAGCATTTGAATTGGAGGAAGCTGCTCTTATTGAAAATCCTTTGACTGTGGATGATGCTATTGTAAAAGAGGGAGAGACTCTTTACATCCAATACTGCTCATCTTGTCACGGAAAAGGAGGAGAAGGTGATGGAAAAGTAGGTGAAATCATCGGTGGTGTTGCTAACCTTAAAGGTGGAGCGTATATCAATTTGCCGGAGGGTCACATTTATCATGTAATCACAAAAGGAAAAGGACGAATGGGAGCTCATGGTTCTCAGATCACTCCAGAAAATCGCTGGAAGATCGTTTCCTATGTTAAACAAGTAATTCAGAAGCAATAATCATGGCTCACGAAGTTCAAAATTTCAATCTTGATCAAAAATTTGATTTCACCCCAGGAATCAAAAAATCCATCATGACAGTCCTTTTGATAGGGGCTGCCTTGTTGGTTTTGGGAATTGTATTAGCTATGATGGGTGGTGGTCATGCAGAAGAAGGTGCTGAGGCTGGCGGACATGCATTCCATTGGTATCAGCGCTTGTATGCTAATATTTGGATCAACAATGTCTATTTCACAGGTATTGCCATTGTAGGTGTATTCTTCTTTGCTATTCAATATGCTGCTCAAGCAGGTTGGTCAGCACCAATCACTAGAGTGATGTTAGCGTTTGGAAACTGGTTGCCAATCGCTGCAGTTTTGATGATCGTGACTTTCTTTGTAGCTGGTCATGATTTGTTCCACTGGTGGCATGCTGAATTGTTTGATAAGAACTCCGCTGAATACGATAAAATCATAGATGGAAAAGGCGCATTCTTCTATTGGCCTATGGAAAAGGGTACTTTCCCGATTTTCTATATCGTCAGAATGGTTGTGTTCTTTGGATTCTGGGTTTTCTTCTTCTCAAAATTCAAAAAAATTGCAGCTGCTGAAGATCAATTAGGAGGAACATCACATTGGTTTAAGATGAGAAGCTGGTCAGCTTACTTCTTAGTATTCTTTGCAGTTTCTTCTTCTATTTCAGCTTGGGATTGGGTAATGTCAATTGACACGCACTGGTTCTCCACGCTATTTGGTTGGTATGTATTCTCATCTTGGTTTGTAGCAGGTCTTTCTGCCATCACACTGGCAGTGATCTTCTTGAAAGGAAAAGGCTATCTTGAAATGGTGAATGAAAACCATGTTCATGACCTTGGAAAATTTGTATTTGGCTTCTCTATCTTCTGGACTTACCTGTGGTTTTCACAGTTCCTTTTGATCTATTATGCCAACATACCTGAAGAAACAGTTTATTTTGTTGAGAGACTTACTTCTGACGTGTATGGAGGGTTCATTTTCGTAAACATAGCGATGAACTTTGTCCTGCCGTTCTTAGTTTTAATGACAAGAGATGCAAAAAGACATGGAGTATTCCTAAAATTGGTTTGTACACTTCTTATCGCCGGTCACTGGGTGGATTTCTTCTTGATGGTTCAGCCTGGTACCCTAGGTCATAATGGAGGTGTAGGATTGATGGAAGTAGGAATGTTCCTTGTTTATGGCTCAGCGGTGGCGTTGGTTGTGCTTGGAGGCTTAGCTAAAGGAAACCTAATCCCTAAGAATCACCCGATGCTTGAAGAAAGCTATCAACATCACATTTAAATCAAACCCGAAAAAGTAAAAATATGTACGGATTTCTAATTGCAGTAGGGGTTGTTCTCCTTTTATCAATTGTTTGGATGGTATACCGAATCCAAACATTGGTATCTGTTGTAAAAGGTTCTGACAAGAAAATCGCATCCGGAAGTAATAAGGTTAATGCCTTCTTGTTCTTGGTGTTTTTGGTGGCTGTTGGAGGATTAATGTTCTGGTATTCAATCAAAGAGTTTGATAATTATCAGTTACCAATTGCTTCTGAGCATGGTGTGGTCACAGATCGTCTGTTCTGGATCACGATGGCAGTGACAGGTGTGATTTTCATCATCACTCACATTTTGCTATTCATTTTCCCATACAAGTATCAATACAGAGAAGACCGGAAAGCGTCTTTCTATCCTGAAAACAACAAACTTGAGGTGATTTGGACCACTGTTCCTGCTTTAGTTTTGACAGTTCTGGTTATTACCGGGTGGATGGCATGGTCAGATATTACAGCCCCTGCCCCTGAGAATGCGCATGTAGTAGAATTGATGGGTTATCAGTTTGCTTGGGATATTCGTTATCCCGGGCAAGATAAAGTTTTGGGAGATAATGACTATCGACTCACAACTGCCATAAACCCGATGGGTATTGATTTTACAGATCAGAAATCTGTAGATGACTTTCCTTCTCCAAAAGTAGTGATTCCCAAGGGAGAACCGGTATTGTTTAAAATTCGTGCAAGAGATGTACTACACTCTGTCTTTGCGCCTCATATGAGATTGAAAATGGATGCAGTACCTGGAATGCCTACTCGATTCTGGTTTGTACCAAACAAAACCACCGCGGAAATGCGGGCAGAGTTGAAAAATCCGGATTTCAATTATGAGATTGCTTGTACGGAAATTTGCGGAAGAGGTCATAATTCGATGAGAAGAGTGATCGAGGTGGTCGAGCCTGCTGAATATCAGAAATGGCTGACTGAGCAGAAGACTTTCCTTCAAATGAATCCTGCCTTGGCTGATGGGATAGAAGTAGAAGTAAAAGAAGTGGCAGAAATTCAATAAGATAACAACACAAAATAATTAATTATGGCTACAGCATCTGTTGCGACACATGACACCGCCCATGATCATCACGATCATGAGCATCATGATAATTTTGTGACCAAATATATTTTCAGTACCGATCATAAAATGATCGGAAAGCAATTCTTGATTACTGGTATATTCTGGGCACTTATAGGTGGTCTTTTGTCTGTGCTTTTCAGACTTCAGTTGGGTTTCCCTGATATGAATCTGGAGTGGTTGAGACCGCTGTTAGGAGGATGGATTACCGAAACAGGTCAATTGGATCAAACATTCTATCTGGCCCTAGTGACTATGCACGGAACGATCATGGTATTCTTCGTATTGACTGCAGGTCTTAGTGGTACATTCTCCAATTTCTTGATTCCCTTGCAAATTGGAGCCCGTGACATGGCTTCAGGCTTTATGAATATGCTTTCATACTGGTTCTTCTTTGTATCCAGTGTAATCATGTTTATTTCCTTATTCATTAAAACCGGACCTGCCGGCGGTGGTTGGGTAGTTTACCCGCCATTATCTGCGCTAGAGCAGGCTATTCCTGGTTCAGGATTGGGAATGACCTTGTGGTTGGTAGCAATGACTTTCTTTATTGCTTCATCACTACTTGGAGGTATTAACTATATCACTACTGTCATTAACCTTAGAACAAAAGGTATGTCTTTCTCAAGACTTCCTTTGACGATTTGGGCTTTCTTCTTGACAGCCGTAATTGGATTGTTGTCCTTCCCTGTGTTGTTTGCGGCAGCTCTTCTTTTGGTTTTTGACAGAAGCTTTGGTACTTCTTTCTATTTGTCGGATATCTACATTGGGGGTGAAGCACTTCCAAACACCGGTGGTAGCCCAGTATTGTATCAGCACTTGTTCTGGTTCCTTGGCCACCCTGAGGTTTACATCGTTTTGCTTCCTGCATTGGGTATTACCTCTGAAGTAATTGCAACCAATTCGCGAAAGCCAATTTTCGGATACAAGGCGATGATTATTTCCATGTTGGGTATTACTATCCTTTCATTTATCGTATGGGCTCACCATATGTTTGTGTCAGGTATGAATCCATTCTTGGGATCGATCTTTATGTTCTTGACTTTGATCATTGCGATTCCTTCTGCGGTGAAGGTATTCAACTACCTCACTACGCTATGGAGAGGTAACTTGATCTTTACTCCTGCAATGCTATTCTCTATCGGTCTAGTATCCTTCTTTATCTCTGGTGGTTTGACTGGTATTTTCCTAGGAAACTCAGCCATTGATATTCAGTTGCACGACACATATTTCGTAGTGGCCCACTTCCACTTGGTAATGGGTTCTGCTTCCTTCTTCGGTCTAGTGGCTGGTGTTTACCACTGGTTCCCTAAGATGTTTGGTAGAATGATGGATGCTCGTCTTGGATATGTTCACTTCTGGTTGACATTCGTAGGAGTTTATATGGTATTCTTCCCAATGCACTACATTGGTATTGCAGGATTCCCGAGAAGATACTATTCATGGACTGGGTTTGAATTCTCAAACATGTATACTGATTTGAATATGTTTGTATCTGTAGCTGCAATCATCACTTTTGCTGCTCAGTTTATCTTCCTATTCAATTTCTTCTATTCTATGTATCGTGGAAGAAAAGCATCTTCCAACCCATGGAGATCTACTACTTTGGAGTGGACAACCCCAATCGTTCCTGGACACGGTAACTGGCCTGGAGAGATTCCAACTGTTTATCGTTGGCCATATGACTACTCCAAGCCCGGAGCAGAAGAAGACTTCATCCCTCAGACCGTTCCACTTTCCGCTACGCCTGAATCTAACCTGCCACATGAGCAGGAGCAAGTGAAGACTGAAATGGAAATTATTAAAGACGAATCTGAGGCTCTCATCGCCAATGAAGCAAAAGAATCTTAAAAACTTAAACAGCTTTCGCCGAACCGGTTTGGTAACGGTGATTGCTGTTTACTTTCTCATACTGGTTGGGGGCATTGTCCGGAGCACGGGCTCTGGAATGGGATGTCCCGATTGGCCAAAATGCTTTGGGAGCTTGGTTCCGCCTACCAGCGTGGATCAGCTCCCAAAAAATTATCAAGATATTTACCTTGAAAAGAGGTTGGCTAAAAACGAAAGGTTTGTAGCTACACTTGACAAGCTTGGGTTTGACAAAGCGGCCGAAAGAATTGCAAATGATAAGACAATCCTGATCGAGGAGGAGTTTAATGCTACCAAAACCTGGATCGAGTACATTAATCGATTGATTGGAGTAGTCATCGGATTCCTTATCATACTCACAGTCTGGAAGTCACTGAAGCTTTGGAAGACGGATCGGACGATTCCGATTTTATCCATTGCATCGTTAGTCTTGGTGTTATTTCAAGGATGGATAGGATCTATTGTCGTATCTACCAATCTCTTGGATTGGATGATCACCCTTCATATGATTCTTGCCTTGTTACTAGTGGTTTTGTTACTGTATATCAACCACAGGGCATTTCTCGTAAAGTATGAGAATCATAAAGAGGATCAGGTTCCAAGTAAAGTCAAATGGTTGCTTGTTATTGGCACGGCCTTAATGGTGGTACAAATAGTATTTGGTACACAGGTGAGAGAGGAATTAGATCAAATTTCCTTTTCGTTGGGAGGAATGATGCGAGATACTTGGATTGATCAGATAGGTATGACATTCTTGATACATCGCTCGTTTTCTCTAGTGCTTCTGGGAATTCATCTACTCTATTTCTTCTGGGCATTTAAGTATACCCGAAGGAAGTCACCTGTCAATAAATGGTCTCAAGCCTTATTGCTTGTGATCGTCATGGAAATAGCAACAGGTATTGGAATGGCTTATTTTGCCATCCCTGCTTTCTTGCAACCTGTTCATTTATTATTGGGTTCTTTGATCATTGGAGTGCAATTCGTATTGCTATTCCAACTTAGAACTCAAGAAGATGTGAATCTTATTACAAATCCCTCATGAGGACTGTTGGTATTTCGGAGTTAAGCTTTACAGAAGGACTTTTAGTCCGTGTTAAAGCATATGCAGATTTAATCAAATTGAGACTTTCCGCTTTGGTTACCTTTTCTGCTGTGTTTGGCTACATATTGGGTGATTCCGGTGTAAGCTTTGGATGGACTGGCTTCATCGGATTAGCTTTAGGAGGTTTCCTAATCTCCGGAGCATCAGGAGCTGCAAATGAAATCATGGAAAGAGACTTGGACAAGCTCATGAAGCGAACCCAAAACAGACCTCTTCCCCTTCAATTGATTAGTCTAAGAGAAGCTTACTGGTTTACTGTAGCTGTAGCCATTCTTGGTATCTCTTTACTTTGGATCTTTACGAATCCATTGACGACCTGGCTTGGAATCCTTAGCATGGTTTTGTATGCTTTTGTTTATACTCCTTTGAAGAGAGTAGGGCCAATTGCTGTTTTTGTTGGAGCTATTCCAGGAGCAATGCCTCCGCTATTGGGATGGACTGCAGCGACTGGCACGATTGGCTACGAAGCACTGATCATCTTTGGAATTCAGTTTATATGGCAATTTCCACACTTTTGGGCTATTGCCTGGGTAAGTGATGAAGACTATAAACGAGCTGGGTTCAAGCTACTTCCAAGTGGTGGTGGACAGGATTTGAATACCGCTATCCAAATTATGATTTACACCTTGTTTTTGCTTCCTTTAGGATTGTTGCCTTCCTATTTTGGATTGACAGGGTTAAACTCCGGTATTGTTGCTACTGTATGTGGAGTACTCTTTTTGGCACAAACTTTCTCTTTGATGCGTGATTGCTCTAGGAAGTCTGCCTTGAAAATTATGTTCGGTTCCTTTTTGTATTTGCCTATCGTGCAAATAGCTTACCTTCTTGATAAGATACCTTAAAATGGAAAAAGAACTAAAATATATTGATCTGGTAGAGCAGCCCATCTCTATGCATCCCAAGAAGTTTGCCTTATGGCTCTTCATGGTGACTGTAGTGATGATTTTCGCCGCCTTGACAAGTGCTTATATAGTCCGTCAAGCAGAGGGGAATTGGCTTGAGTATGATTTGCCACAAGTATTCTGGTTTACTTCAGGCATTGTGGTACTCAGCTCTCTCTTTCTCCATTGGGCATATATCTCTGCTAAAAAAGACAACCTTTCGCAGCTTCGAATCGGAATGAGTATGGCTGTCTTATTGGGAATTGTCTTTTTGGTGGGACAATGGTACAGTTGGGTTGCCTTGGTAGACCGGCAAGTATTCTTTGTGGGTAATCCATCGGGCTCATTTCTTTATGTTTTCACTGGATTGCACGCTGTTCACCTGATCAGCGGTGTGATATTTCTGATTATTGTATTAATTTCGTCCTTTAGATATAAGGTCCACTCTCAGGCTATGAACACTATGGAAATGGCCACCTCATATTGGCATTTCCTTGGAGGCTTGTGGATCTATCTATTCATGTTTTTGTTATTGAATCATTAATTTACCTGGTACAAATAAATAATCTATGTCTGCGCATTCTACTGCTATTGGAGTAAGCCCAAAGAGGGGCACTTGGGGAGGAGGAAATGAACCTCTCAAGGCCAGTTATGGAAAACTCATGATGTGGTTTTTCCTACTCTCTGATATCTTCACCTTTGCTGCTTTTTTGATCAGCTACTTGGCTATTCGCGTCAGTTATCCTGCCTACGCAGGACCTGCCGAGACATTCGTTGGATCCAATGAATATTGGCCTATTCCCGAACTTGTATTTGAGGCTGTACCTTTTCTACATGGAATCCACGCGCCACTTGTATTCGTAGGTATTATGACATTCATTTTGATCTCTAGTAGCGTGACCATGGTACTTGCTGTGGAAGCTGGGCATAGAAATGACAGAAATGATGTAGTTAAATGGATGCTTTGGACCATGCTAGGTGGTATCACGTTCTTAGGTTGTCAAGCTTGGGAGTGGTCGCACTTTATCCATGGTACGGACAGTGGTTCAGTGCTGACCTACATTGATTCTCTAAGTAGAGAAGTTACCGAAACGGTGTTTGGAGCCAATCTTGCAGTCAATGAATATGGGCCTCCTGCATTTGCGCAGTTGTTCTTCTTCATTACTGGATTCCATGGATTCCACGTGACGATAGGTGTGGTATTGCTATTCTTGGCATTCTACCAGGCAGCTGTTGGTGTTTACGATCGTAGAGGTCACTATGAGATGATCGAGAAGATTGGTTTATACTGGCACTTTGTAGACCTTGTTTGGGTATTTGTATTTACCTTATTTTACCTGATCTAAAGCTATAAAATATTCAATTATGGAAGTTCAAGACACTAAATCTACGCTACAAGTAGTTCCTAGAAATAACGAGAAGATCAAGAAAATCTGGAAAACAGCAGGTATTCTTCTCGCACTTACCGTTGCCGAATTTATCATGGCTTTTACGATGGATAGAGGCATCTTACTTTATGCACTCTTTATCATCCTGACGATCTGGAAGGCAAAATATATCATGATGGAATTTATGCACTTGGGTGACGAAGCGAAGCCCTTGTTTTATTCGATCATTGTCCCACTTATTTTCTTGGTCTGGTTATTGATCGCACTAGCGAAGGAGGGGACGGACATCTTTATGATCCGTTGGTAGGATTTAAAATTTAAATAAAAAAAGTAGGTTGGGGTGTGACACTTCAACCTACTTTTTTGTTATAGAACCACGATGAGAAGTTTACGAATATTACAAGGACTAGTATTGGTATGTATCCTCCTAATTCCTTTATTGATTATTATGTTTCTCAGGAATTTTGGAGAAAACCAATACGATCTCCCGGTGTTTTATGAAAATGGTGTAAGCAACCCTTTCATGGAATGCCCACCCAATGACAGTACCCAACATTACATTCCCGAGTTTACCTTCACCAACCAAGATGGTGAAGCGGTAGGACGAACTGAAATGGAAGGAAAAATCACCATCGTGGATTTTTTCTTTACTTCTTGTCCTAGTATCTGCCCCATTATGTCCAAAGAAATGGAGCGAGTGAATGATATGTTCAGGGATGAACCAGCCGTGCAAATCATGTCAATCAGTATTGATCCAACTTATGATACGCCTGAGGTCTTGAAGGAGTATGCCGATAAACATGGGGCTATCCCAGGTAAGTGGCATTTTCTTACTGGACCACCTGAAGAAACCTATCAGTTAGCAAAGTGTGGATTTGTACTGCCTACAGTTGACGGGATGGGAAATCCCGATGATTTTGTCCACAGTGATAAGTTTGCTCTGATAGACGAACAGGGAAGAATCCGGGGTTATTACAGCGGGACAAACAGAGAGGATGTAGATTTGTTAATACTTGAGACAAAAGTGCTTTTACATGGAAAAAGTTAATTCATTACTAGAAAATGAATCCAAAGTAAAATCTTGGATCATCATCATTTCCATTCTGATTCCGGTGGTGGTAGCTATTCTGCTATTCATGCCCTCCAAAATTAATGTGGGTGCAGAATGGGTTTACTTCCTACCTCATTTAAATGCAGTGATTAATTCTGCCGCTAGTGTTGCACTCATTGTTGCTTTGATTTTCGTCAAGCAAAAGAAATACGCCTATCATGGTGCGACAATGTCCGTTGCGATGGCACTAGGCGCAATCTTCCTAGTTTCCTATGTGATCTACCATGGTTCTGCTGAGAGTACTTCCTTCGGTGGAGAGGGTTGGATTCGTCCGGTATATTACTTCTTGCTCATTACACATATTGTTTTTGCAGCTGTGGCACTTTTTCCAATTCTTTTCGCTTATTACTATGGGTATACAGATCAGCGAGCTAAACACCGGAAGGTTGTCAAATTTGCTTATCCGATTTGGCTGTATGTTTCTGTCACAGGGGTAATTGTTTATTTGATGATTTCTCCGTACTATATTCAGTAACTTATTAAAAGTAAGGAACTATGAGATTGAAAATCACCCTATTTACATTACTATTCTTCGGATTCCAATTAGCTACTTGGGCTCAGTGTGCTATGTGTCGAGCTTCTGTAGAGAATAACGTCAGTAATGGAGATACCTCTATTGGCGCAGGATTGAATACGGGGATTCTATATTTATTCGCTATGCCTTATACCATTGCCTTGGTAATTGGCATACTTTGGTATCGGGCGGCGAAAAAACGGAAAAATAAACTGGCTATTCGATAGTCTGATGGAAAGCAAAGTTTGATACAAGACTTTGCTTTTTTTATTTTTAGGGAAATGCTTCAAAAATTCAAACGGCTGATCATACTTGTCAGCGCCTTCTTGCTCCTTGCAGTATTGATACTGAATTTCTTTTTCTTTCAGAAAAGTGAGGAAGAGGCATTTTTTGAAGATGTACAGGAGGAAATCTATGAGATCGATCGGGAGTTCGACATGGATTTCGTACAAATTCTCATGGAAGTAAGGCCTGATGAGGCATTGAGTTTTGAGAATATTTCTTCTAAAAGCTCCATCCATCCCTTTTTCATTCTTGATGAGTCAAAGAAGCTTTTGTATTGGTCCGATTTCTCAGTGAGCTTCAATTTGGAGACGCTTATCCCAAATCAGGAATATCAATTCATAGAGGATCCATATGGTACTTTTCTTACCAAGAGCCGAAAGTTTACCAGAAATGGGAACAGTTATTACGTAGTCCATGCATTTAGGCTTTTTTGGCCAGGATCCATTCAAAATGACTATCTGCGCACCGGTGCAAACCGTCGAGTATTTGGGAATGATGCAATTCAGCTCAGCGATCCAGATAGCCAAAGCCCTTTCTTGGTAAGTAATGCAGCTGGCATCCCGCTATTCGGAGTAGCTTTTGAATATGGATACCAGTCCTCAGGCCGGCTTTCCAACCCCGCCATTCTCATATTTTTCACTTCGGTTTTCCTATTGTATTTCCTACTGAGCTCGGATTTTGTAATCCGGAAATGGAAACAAGGAAGAAGATGGCAAGCGATTGGATACGGGAGCTTAGTACTTTTAGCCTTTAGGTTGGTCATGTTGGTATTAGGTTTTCCAGGTTCTTATTTCAACCTGCCATTATTTGATCCATCCAACTTCGCCTCTTCTTGGCTGAACTCCAGTTTAGGTGACTTATTGATCAATACTTTATTTGGAGTGGCTATTGGAGGAATGATCGTTTTTCAATTTGCCTCTCCATTACTTCATCGCAAGATTAAGATTTTAAAAACATCCCAGGAGCAGCGGGCGTTTTTTGGTTTTTTTGTTTTTCTCAGCTCAATGGCCTTTTTCCTGGTCTGGGTGCTACCTAAGAATCTTGTCCTCAATTCTCAATGGGCAATGGATATTTCCATTATCCCCACTTTTGGGTGGTTTGAAGGGATCAGTTTTTTGATTGTGTTTTTGTGGGCTTCAGTTTATGTGATGCTCAATCTTACCTTGATCAGCTTACTATTTGAACTAGCGATCAAGAGGAATATTTTGATCCAGTACCTTTACATAGTTGCTGTACCCATAGGACTTGTTTTAGGTTTTATTTCGATTTGGTTGGCAATAGCGTGGACTGTCCATATCCTTTTTCTTACTGCAATTATTCGCTTCAGCCTATTTCAAAATATTTTCCGCTTAGGCCTTAATACCTTTTTAACGTTCTTCTTTGCGAGTTTTATCTGTGCCGTGATAGCCGGTATCGCAACTTTCCAAACTGAGAAGGAAGAACTGATTCAATCTAAGATTCGATTCGCCAATCAAAATTTGATTGAAGGTGATGTGATGACGGAGTTTTTCCTCGGTGAAGTTTTTGGAAGGATTCAGTCTGATTTATTTATTCAGAATCGTCTTGCTGATCCTTTGCTTTCCAAAGAACCTATCGAGACAAAGATCAGAAGGATTTACCTGGATAATTATTTTGATCAATTTGAAGTCAATATCCGGGTTTTCTCTTCTAGAGGTCAGGATTTGATCAATACGCAGGATGAACGAAGCTTGAACGAATTGCGAGATCTTTACATCAAATCTGATTACCTGACGAGTCAGCGAGGATTGTATTTTATTCGGGGCAAGGAGTCCAACCCCAAGAATCAGTTTGTGGCTTTTGTGCCGGTCATTCGGGATCAGAATAGCGTTGGAACGGTTTTTCTTGAGCTTCGGCAGCTCCGGGTTCAGCCGGGTTCGGTTTACCCGCGATTGCTATTGGATAAAGAATACAATGAACGTTTGGATCCCGTCCAGTATGATTATGCGGTTTATCGCGAGGAAGAGCTAATCCGTAATTTTGGGTCATTTAATTATGTGAATCCGGAGCTAAAGTCCAGGTTAACGGAGAGCAAGTTGTTTCAGAGTGGCATTCATGTCGCAGGCTATCACCATCTAGGTTTGGTCAATGGTTCAGAATTGATTTTGATCTCATCACCCAATAGACCTTACTCTTACTTTTTGGGAAATATTTCGCTCTATTTTGTCATTTTCATCATCTTGACATTTCTAACTATTCTGGCAAATTCCTTATTCAAAGGGTTTAAAAATCTGGAAATCAATTATTCGACCAAGCTTCAATTGTATCTGAATTTCGCCTTTTTCTTTCCGATTATCATCATCTCTATTATTACCATTGGGCTGTTGGCCAATAGCTATCGGGAAGATTTGGATGAGCAGTATTTACAGAAGGCTTTCTTGATTAGAAGTAATCTGGTCAATTTTCTGAATGACCGCTCTCCATCAGAGATCAACCCGGAATCTCTGGAGGAGGAAATAGTAAATTTGTCAAATACAGTAGCTGCCGATCTGCATCTATATGAATCCAGTGGCAAATTAATCGCCACAAATCGGCCTAATATTTTTGATAAGAAGCTTCTCTCTAGACTCATCAACCCTGTGGCGATGGCTGGGATTGTAGAAAATAACCAAATTCAGCTGCTTGTGGACGAGAGGCTGGGGTCATTGAGCTATAAATCAGTTTACCTGGCGATTCTACCACCTTCTGATCAGGAAGAAGTAGCGATTTTGTCTGTCCCATTTTTTGAATCTGAGTCCGAGTTGAACTCTCTGATAGCAGATGTGATGAGCAATATCTTCAATGCTTTCGTGGTGATATTTATCCTCTTTTTGGTCGTTTCGTATTTTGTGTCGCAGAATTTGACTTTTCCCTTCCGACTGCTGACGCAAAAACTCAAAACCACCAATCTTGAAAATAATGAGCCGATGCGCTGGGATACAAAAGATGAAATCGGCATGCTGGTCAACGAATACAACAACATGCTTTTCAAGCTAGAGGCAAGTAAAAAGGTGTTAGCTTCTACTGAGAAGGAATCTGCCTGGAGGGAAATGGCCAAACAGGTAGCCCATGAGATCAAAAACCCACTCACACCGATGAAGCTGACGCTTCAGCATCTGCTCAGACTACAGCAACAAGACCGGCTTGAAGACACATCGAAACTGAAGGAATCATTCGAAACCCTGATCCATCAGGTGGATGCCCTGAGCGGGATTGCGAGTTCGTTTTCCACCTTTGCCAAAATGCCGCTGCCGAAAAACGAGCGCATGAACTTCAAGTCCGTGCTAATGAAAGTTTTGGATTTGTTCAAAAATGACGAGCGGCTCGATTTGATATTCAAAGACGATTCATTCACGAATGAAATACCCATCCAAGGTGATGACAAGCTTTTTGGCAGGGTGATTTCCAACCTGATAATTAATGGAGTGCAAGCGGTAGAGGGGAATAAACGACCCGTCATCAATGTATGGCTTTGGATGACTGAGCAGGATGTCTTTTTAGAAATATCGGATAACGGCAAAGGAATACCCGAAGAACTGCGTGATAAGATCTTTATTCCGAATTTCAGTACCAAGTCCACAGGCTCAGGCTTGGGCCTCGCCATAGCAAGAAGCGGTGTAGAGACAGCGGGTGGAAAGATATGGTTTGAGACGAAGATAGGAGAGGGGACGACTTTTTATCTAACTTTCCCCCTCACACAATAGGTAGTAATTGCTACCTTGGTCTCTAGGACTGGATTGGCTATGAGGACTTTGATACTTCTTTTCCTGATCTTCGGCTTTTCGCTTTCGGCAGTGAAGGCACAGGAGAAGTGCAGGGATTATCAGGTAGTCCTTCTGGAGCAAGGCTTAGAGTTAGACTCCCTTTCTGTCATTGAGGAAAGTATCCGAATAGTAGGAGATGGGTTCGATTCTCTGAATTGGTCTTTTGATCTGAATACCAATCAGATAAAGGTTATTTTTCCTGATGATTTTGAAAGTTCCAACATCCGTATTTGCTTTCGCACCTTCCCATTTCGCTGGGATCAAGCAGTAGCTCGTAGAAGCCTCCGAGTTGATTATGATTCGGCTGCTCGTTTTTACGATAATCGGGTAGTCGATTCAGAGATTTTTGACTTTCGAGAAGAGCTTTTTCCCACCACTAATCTCTATAAATCCGGTAGCCTGACACGCGGGATATCGGTGGGGAATACACAGAATGTCTTTGTTAATTCTGCCTTGAATCTGCAATTGGAAGGAGAAATAGCAGAAAATCTACGCATTCGTGCTAGTATCACCGATCAGAATGTTCCTTTCCAGCCAGAGGGAAATACGCAACAGTTGCAGGATTTTGATAATGTGCTGATAGAGTTGTACAATGAAAATTTCAACCTTTCGGCTGGAGATGTGGTCCTTCAGCAGCGAGAATCGGAGTTTTTGCGATACTATAAAAATGTACAGGGCTTGCGGTTTACTTCGGAGTATCAGGCGAATGGATGGAAGGCCAGTACACAGGCTTTTGCTTCTGTCGCCAAAGGAAAATTCGCATCCATCAATGTGCCTCCTCTTGAAGGGGTTTTAGGCCCCTACCGACTTACCGGGCCGAATAATGAGCGGTTCATTATTGTCATGGCCAATTCAGAACGGGTTTTTCTTGACGGGAAATTACTGCAGCGAGGTTTCAATGCTGATTATGTCATTGATTACAATCAGGCTGAAATCACTTTTACTCCCTCCGTTTTGATCACTCAATTTTCCCGAATACGCGTTGACTTTGAATACGCAGAGCGGAATTTTTCCAGATCCATAATCGGAGCCAATCATCTCCAAAGTAAGGGCAATGTCGATCTCTATTTCAATTATTATCAGGAGAGAGATAACCGAAACAGGCCATTATTCACAGAGTTTTCTCAGGAAGAATTGAGTCTACTGAGTAGTGTGGGAGATCAGGTTCAGAATGCCGTCATCCCGAGAATAGATTCGGTAGCTTATGACCCAAGCAAAATCCTCTATGAGCGAATCACGGAATTGGACGGTTCCGGAGTTCCTTTTACTTATTATCGCTACAGCACCGATCCGGCTGAAGCACATTTTGAACTTGCTTTCTCCCTCGTAGGGAATGGAAACGGAGATTATCGACGTGTCAATCAATTGGCAAATGGGACCGTATTCGAATATGTGCCCCGGGTGAATGGTCAGCCTCAGGGAGATTATTCCATTTTGACCCAGCTTCCTGCACCCGATAGCCGACGAATGCTCACGGCAGGTACCCGAATAAAACTTGGGGAAAAGGAGAAAATCTATTCTGAGCTTGCTTGGTCTTCCCGTGATCGAAATTTATTCTCTGAAATTGACGATGAGAATAATCAGGGACTCGGCTGGAAAGTCGGTTTAAGTTCGGAAGGAAGAAAGCTGGATTTTCTCCCAGAATATACGCTGCGGTCGGGTGCAGAATTCGAGTACAATTCCACTAACTTTAATTTCATTGATCGTTTCCGATCTATTGAGTTTGATCGGGATTGGGGCATAGATCCGGCGGTTGTGATTGCTACGGCTGCTGCTGAGCGGCTTTTTAGAGCAGATGTCAGTTTAGAGAAGGATGGATTCAATCGCTTTGACTATCAGCTTTATCTTCGAAATAGGGCAGAGATGCTCAGCGGACAACAACACAAGGCCAACTGGAATACGGAGATTGGGAATAGAATTCGGCTTCGAAATGAGTTTTTCCTGCTCAAAAGTGATCAGGATAGTATCCGCTCAGACTGGCAGCGCTACCTCGGAGAGATTACTTACAAGTCCAAAGCGCTTGTCCCGGGATATCGCTATTCCTTGGATAGAAATGCAGTGATTGCGGTCGAGAGTGATTCGGTTTTGGGTACTGCGATGAATTTTCAGGAGCACTTAATTTTCCTGCAGAATCAGGATAGCTTAAAAACGAAATTCCGACTCGATGCTGCTTGGCGAGAAGATAAAGCGCCTTTTGAGGGAGAGCTCGAGACCGATACCCGGGCTTTCACTGCCAATGCAAGATTTCAAAAGCAATGGCAAAATCACAGTCTCCAGTCGACTTTCACTTATAGGACTATCGAATACATTCGAAGAGATCTGCCGGAGGAATTGACCGTCATGGGCAAAGTTGACTACTTGGGGGCTATTGCAAAAAATCTGATTCGCAGTGAGCTGAGTTATGCCCTAGGAAGCGGTAGGGAACTTCAGCGGGAGTATATTTTTATCCCGGCTCCGAATGGAGATGGGACGCATACTTGGCGAGATGACAATGGTGATGGAATTCAGCAATTGAATGAATTCTACCTAGCGATCAATCCAGAAGAAAAGCTGTATGTAAAAATCTTTGTTCCGACTGATACCTATGTTCAAGCTTACACCACCCTGCTCAATTATAGACTCCAGGCAAAGTTTCCAGCCAGCTGGCAGGAAGAAGGTGGCCTGAAAGCTTGGCTAGCTAAATTTTCTAATACATCAAGTCTAAGTGTTGAGAAAAAGGTGAGTTCAAATAATTTTTTGGATCGAATAAATCCCTTCATCGGCTCAGTGAATCGGGAGGACATCCTGTCACTCAGACAGGTGCTGAGGTCCAGTTTTTTCTTTAATCGTGCCTCGGCTAAATATGGGTTGGATCTTTCGTACTTTGATTCTCAAATCAAACAATTATTGGCCGGAGGCTTTGAAGATCAAATCCAAAAGGATTGGCGAATTAATTCCCGGGTTAATTTCGGTGGTTTGATTACTTTGCGATGGGTAGGTAGCATCGGAGAGAAGGCTGCTAGTTCTGACTTTTTGGATAATCGAAACTTCCTAATCAAGCAATTGAATACAGGGCCTGAATTGGCATGGCAGCCCAGCCCTTCTTTTAGGGCTACGGCAACCTATTCTTATACCCAAAAGCAAAATACCTCCAACTTGGAATCGGATGAAAGAGCCATGCTTCATCAGACAGGAATGGATTTTCGACTTGCAAAAGCCATTAAGACGACTTTGACCGCGAATCTTAAATGGATCGAGATAGACTACAATGGCGTGGTTAATTCTCCGGTCGGTTATGAAATGCTCCAAGCCTTGACACCTGGTACCAATATCACTTGGTCCCTCAATTGGCTTCAGAAAATCGGGGAGGGACTTCAGATGAATTTGGTCTACGAGGGCCGGAATTCTCAGGGGCTTGATCGAGTAGTTCACGTTGGAAGGATGCAGGTTTCCGCACTCTTTTGATAAAAAAATGTAACTTTGCCAATGCTAGATAGTTGTCATACTAACTATTAAAACACGAACAATCTCATGGGAAAATGTATCCTCGTCACAGGCGGAACAAAAGGCATCGGAAGGGCTATTTGTCTCCGGTTTGCAAAAGAAGGATTTGATATAATTACCTGCGCCAGAAACGCTGATGACTTACAAACCTTAGAGAAAGAGCTTCAAGCTATCAATTCAGTTGTAAGAGTACTGACTGTTCAAGCTGATCTTTCCAAAAAGGAAGAAGTAATGAATTTGGCACAAAAAGCCAATGAATTTTCTAAGGTAGATGTCTTGGTGAATAACACGGGGGTATTTCTTCCAGGAGCCATTCATGAAGAGCCAGAAGGCAATTTTGAACTCATGATGGAGACGAATTTATATTCAGCTTATTACCTCGTACGAGCCATTCTTCCTCAAATGATGGAGAGCAAATCAGGGCATGTATTTAGTATGGGATCAATAGCTGGGACGACTGCCTATCCTAATGGAGGTAGTTATGCAATATCCAAATGGGCCATGTTGGGAATGACCAAGTGTCTGCGGGAAGAAATGAAACCATTTGGAATCAAGGTGACATCTATCCTTCCAGGAGCGACCTTTACTGCGAGCTGGGAGGGAGTGGATCTACCCATTGAGCGTTTTATGAAAGCCGAGGATGTAGCTGATACCGTTTGGGCAGCTTATAACCTTTCTCCTGCCTCGGTTGTTGAGGAAATTACCATTCGACCACAACTCGGAGATATCTGATACTATGAACCCAACCATTCAAACTGCGGAGCTAAACTATTGCGACAGCCTCACATCCTATTGCAGACGAAAGACTATTCCGGTGCGTGTAGGCGATGTCATCATCGGTGGAGATAATCCCATCGTGGTCCAATCAATGACCACAGTAGATACTATGGATACCATGGGCTCTGTGGAGCAATGCATCCGAATGATCGAAAGTGGATGTCAACTAATCCGCATTACAGCACCTAGTATCAAGGAAGCTGAAAATCTCAGGAATATTCGAGATGAACTTAGAAGGCGAGGGTACAGCACCCCGTTGGTAGCTGATATTCACTTTACCCCAAATGCAGCGGAAATAGCGGCGGGGATTGTGGAGAAAGTTCGAATCAACCCGGGAAATTATGCCGACAAGAAGAAATTTGAGGTAATCGAATATACCGATGAAAGTTACCAAGAAGAGCTAGCGCGAATCCGAGAGCGTTTTTTGCCTTTGGTGAAAATTTGCAAAGAGAATGGTACAGCTATGCGAATCGGGACTAATCATGGCTCGCTTTCAGATCGGATTATGAGCCGCTATGGCGACACCCCATTGGGGATGGTTGAATCGGCTTTGGAGTTTTTGAGGATTTGTGAGGATGAAAATTATCATGACATCGTGATTTCGATGAAGTCCTCCAATACTCAGGTTATGGTGCAGGCTTATCGCCTGCTTGTGCAAAAGCTAAATGAAGGAGGATTTAAGCCTTACCCACTTCATTTGGGGGTAACAGAAGCAGGAGAGGCTGAAGATGGCCGGATCAAATCGGCCGTGGGAATCGGTACCCTGCTAGAAGATGGTCTTGGCGATACGGTACGAGTTTCTTTGACTGAAGATCCGGAGTTTGAGGCTCCGGTAGCTAAGGCGCTCATTGATCGGTACATTTCAAGATCACCTCATGCTGCGATCGAGCCAATTGAGAAATATCCAATCACTCCTTTTGAGCATACCAAGCGTGAGTCAGCTGAGATTTACAATTTTGGAGGGCAGAATGTGCCTCGGGTGATCACAGATATTTCTCGTATTGACGGGATTACGGAGAAAGAAATGAAGGCAGTTGGTCATTTTTATTTACCCGAACTGGATAAATGGAAAATGAATGATCTCGGATGCGATTTTGTGTATTCAGGAGATCATCCCATTCCTTTTATGTTGCCAAATGGCATGCGGGAGATCCAAAATTTTGCCACTTGGGAAAAGAGCCAAACTAGGGAAAATATCTATCCTAGGTATACCTTTGAAGAGTTTCAATCTGCCCAAGACTTTCATCCTCAATTGAATTTCCTTGAAGTTTTTGATACGCAAGTGTCCGAGGTTATTCCATCAATTCGAAACCGCAAGGATCTTGTACTGATTTTAAAGACGTCCAATGCTCACGGCATGCCGGCACTCAGAAGGGCTTTTGTATCCTTGATGGATCAGCAAATTCAGGTTCCTGTTGTGGTCAAGGTGAGTTATCCAGACCAAACAGCCGATCAAACCATGCTGTATGCAGCGACTGATGTGGGTGGACTTTTGGTAGATGGAATGGGAGACGGGATTCTAATTTCCTTAGAAAAGGAAAAATCACATACCCGAGAAGAGGTTTTAGAGCAAATCAAGCTACACAACAATGTATCTTTTGGCGTACTTCAAGCAGCTAGAACCCGAATGTCCAAGACCGAGTATATTTCCTGTCCCTCCTGCGGTAGAACGCTTTTTGACCTTCAGGAAACAACGGCTATGATCAGAAAACGCACTGACCATTTAAAAGGCGTAAAAATCGGAATCATGGGTTGCATCGTCAATGGTCCCGGTGAAATGGCAGATGCGGATTATGGCTACGTGGGTTCAGGAAAAGGAAAGATCACTTTGTACAAAGGGAAAGAAGTGATCAAGCGTTCGGTGCCATCGGAAAAGGCTGTTGATGAGCTGATTGAGATCATCCGGGAAGATGGGATGTGGTCCGAACCTGAGGCTATTTAAAAACCTTTGATTTTAGCCAAAATTGTAAACTATTCTGAATCTGGACCTGTTCTAAGACAAAATTGAAAAAATGGCCGAAAAAAATAAAGTAAAGGAGTTTTTTAAGCTTGGTGAAGTGGGTAATTACTTCATTCGGGTTTTTAAAAAACCAGATCCTAATCAAAAATCCAATTTCAACTTGAGAATTATGCATGGAATCAATAAGATTTCTATCCTCATTTTCCTCTTCGCAATCATCTTCTGGACGATCAAGCGACTGATGTAAGTTGTTTATTTAAATTCAAAAATCTTAAATCAAAAGCCCCCAATTAGTAGCTAATACTTCTTGGGGGCTATTTATTTAACCTGCAACTAAACTCGCGATTGGTGCAGAGGCCGGGAGGGTAAAAATTACCACTCCCGAATTCCTCTGACTTGAAGAAACTAAACTGAATTTACCAGCACTCGAAAATCAAATCAATTCTATTTACGGGAGCTGACTTAGCAAAAGCTGAAATTTTTAATGAAAAGATTTTATCTTATCCATAAGATTCAATCTAGGAAATATGCGAGTGCCACAAATAGTTGCTTTTTTGGCTTTAATGCTGGTTTTTGAGCAGTCGATTGCTCAGAAAAAAGACTTAAATATTTTAATTATTCATGTCGATGATCTGGGTGCTTCAGATTTAGGTGTTTATGGAAGTGATTTCTACGAGACACCTAACTTAGACCAACTTGCTGCCGAGGGGATGCTTTTTACTCAGTCTTACGCAGCAGCAGCAATTTGCTCACCAAGCCGGGCTGCATTACTTACCGGCAAGTATCCGGCGAGATTGGGGATTACCGATTGGATCCGTGCAAAATTCCAAGGTAATACGACTTCTGGTAAACCGGGAGAATATGAGGTATTCGAGGATAAACCGATGAAGACTCCAAAAATACAGGGCCATCTCCCTCTTGAGGAAGTGACTCTTCCTGAGCGTCTACAATCCATGGGTTTTAGCACATTGCATGTTGGGAAGTGGCATTTGGGTGAAGAAGGGTTCCACCCTGAAGACCAGGGTTTTGATATCAATATCGGGGGAAATGATTTGGGACAGCCTCCCAGTTACTTCGATCCTTATATTTCATCAAATCCAAACCCGGATTATGTGATTAAAAACCTGCCAGCAAGACAGTCAGGAGAGTTTTTGACCGATCGAGAAGGAAGTGAGATCATCGATTTCATCCAAAACAAAAAAGGAAGATTTTTTATTCACTGGGCGCCGTATGCGGTTCATACGCCGATAATGGGGCCAGAAGATTTGGTGAAGAAATATCAAAATAAACAACCCGGCGTACAGCGAAACCCAACTTACGCGGCTTTGATCGAAAACTTGGATCAAAATGTGGGTAAAGTTATTGATAAGTTAGACCAATTGGACCTTCGTGAAAGCACCCTGATAATTTTTACTTCAGATAATGGAGGTCTGGTAGGTAACCCGGATAATCCCGTCACGGTCAATCTTGGCCTTCGATCATTTAAGGGATATCCCTATGAAGGAGGGATACGGGTTCCTACTATTGTTTCCTTACCAGGTCAAATTCCTGTCGGGGCATCCTCAGACGTACCAATAATTACTACGGACTGGCTTCCAACCATTTTGGATTTTCTGGAAACGGATTCTAATGGGGGAGATGGCCAGTCACTTAAATCGATTTTGCTCGATCAAGGTCAATTGCCAGAGCGGGATTTCTTTTGGCATTTCCCTCATTATCGGGGGGCTGATGTCTTACCCTATTCTATTATTCGCTCAGGGAATTATAAAATGATTTATTATTTCGATGGAGAAGGGGTAGAGCTTTTTGACTTGGCAAATGATCCTATGGAACAAACTAATTTAACTAATCAGCTGCCTTTCGTGGTGGCAAAACTCAAAGCCAAACTGAAAAACTGGTGGGAGGAGACGGGTGTGAGGCTGCCAGTATTGAAATAAAATTTAAATCAGCCATGAAAAATATGAAGAAAACAGTCCTTGTATTGGGTGGAGGTGGATTTATCGGAGGACACCTGGCAAAAAGATTGAAAGAAGAAGGCAATTATGTCCTTGTCTGTGACCTCAAATTCCACGAATATTTTGATCCTGAACAAATTGCTGACGAATATCAAATTCTGGACCTTACCGATCCTCTACATGTCGAAAAAGCTATTCCTCAAGATTGCGATGAGGTGTACCAACTCGCAGCCGATATGGGAGGTGCCGAGTATCTTTTTTCGGGTTTGAATGATGCGAATGTAATGAGTTCCTCTGCTTTGATCAATCTCCATGTGGTGCGTGAGTGTGTAAAAAAAGGAGTGAAAAAGGTGTTTTTTTCTTCCTCGGCCTGTGTATATCCCCTTTTCAACCAAGAAAATCCAGCACACCCGAATTGCGAGGAGTCCACGGTTTATCCTGCATTGCCGGATTCCGAATATGGATGGGAAAAGCTCTTCAGTGAGAGGCTTTTTCTCACTTTTCATCGAAATCACGGACTAGAGGTACGAATTGCTCGTTTCCACAACATTTTTGGTCCTTTCGGTACTTGGAAAGGTGGCAAAGAAAAAGTGCCGGCTGCAATGCTTCGCAAGGTCATTGAAGCTCCTGATGAAGGTGAAATCGAGGTTTGGGGAGATGGAAATCAGACTCGTTCTTTTCTTTATGTGAGGGATTGTGTAGATGCTGTTTTGGCGCTTATGGGGAGCGAGTTTCCAGGGCCCGTCAATATCGGTTCGGAAGAGTTGGTCTCCATCAATCAGCTTGCAGCAATGGCCATAGAACTGTCAGGAAAAAATCTCCAAATCAGGAATCTTCAAGGCCAAGATTTTTTCAACAAATATGGATTTTCTTGTCCTTTGGGGGTAATGGGGCGAAATTCAGACAATCGGCTTTTTGAGCAAAAGATAAGAAAGACCAATTTTACCCCCTTGATCAAAGGATTGACTGAGACTTTCCATTGGATCGAGAGTCAAGTGGTAAATGAAAGTAGTCTGGTTAAATGAAGGCCAAAACACTGGTCGTTATTTTGGGACAGGCGAGGGCTGACAAGCTTACCTGGTATTCTTTCAAAAAAAACGTATTAGATATCCTCGAGGCAGACCTAGCACTTTGCATAGGAGAATCTCCTGAAAACACATCTGCCAATAAGTTTTGGGCCCATGCTACTTACAGATGGGAGGTGCCTGAGTACATGGATTTCGGTGATGGATTTGATCAGGTCCAGCTTGATAGGTATGGGGAAATCACCGAATGGAGACAAGTATTGAACGTACCAGATCAATGGCTAGGGGGAATTATGGGGGAAAATGAACAACCAGGAAGTGCCGGGATTTTGGTTTTCCTGAAAGCTAAGCTTTTGGAATTTCTGGAACAGGAGGAAATAAGGAAGAAGTACGATCGATATGTAATCACGCGGTCTGATTTTATCTGGGAGGTGCCGCATCCCAAGTTGAATCGAATGGATTCGGACAAAATTTGGATTCCGTATGGAGAGTTTTATTGGGGAGTGACCGACCGGCACGTGGTATTGTCATCCAATTATCTTCGACCCTATCTGGATTTGATTGGCCCGATTTTAAGTGAACCGGATCAGCTAATTCGGCACATGCAAACCTATAATCCAAAGCCTAACTGGAATCATGAACAGTATATTTTGTTTCGGCTTAGAAGTCAGGGGTTGGAGAAAAAGATCAGATTTCTACCTTATATGATGTATTCCGTGAGGGAGGAGACAACACCTACAAGGTGGGCGGAAGGAGAATTCGATCAAGAGTTAGGTTTTTTGGTCAAGTATCCTTCAGAGAAGATCCGTGCCAGACTCACCCGTAAATATCTGATCAAAAAATCAGGTGAAGTGGTGTTGATGCCTGATTTTTTATTTCGTTGGGTTCTCAAAGGGCTCTTTTCAATGAAAGTGAGAGGTTGGATACCTTGAGGTTGGGAGGTTGAGTTTAAGATTATAATTACTCTGCAGTAGGATTTGCGATCTGAAAAAATGCTCCACACACAAACTTATCCATGCACATTTAGAATCTGTATTTTCGGTTATCCTGCAGTTTAATGTTTTATGTGAATCATAGGGATAAATGTATCCATGCCGTGGATATTGAGAAAGTCATCTTAACTGCAACCCTGATTTAAAATTAACATTCGATCAGTGATGTCGTTGGCATTTCCCCCATTATCGAGGGGCTGACGTCTTACCCTATTCCATAATTCGCTCAGGGGATTATAAAATGATTTATTATTTCGATGGAAAAACGGTAGAGCTTTTTGATTTAGTTTCTGTTCCACAAGAAAAAGAAAATCTAGCCAATCAGTTACCTTTTTTGGTTTCAGAGATGAAAATCAAGTTGGAGCGATGGTGGGAGAAGACAAATTCAAGATTGCCGGTTTTGAAGGAGAATTGATCAGAGGGTTGGTTTTGAAAAGGTCAAAAAGGAAAAATGATTTTTGAGCAAAGAATAAATATTCTGATTTGACGTGCCGGACGGTCAAAAGTACTATTGATTGTCCACTAGGGGCTCTTTTGGGTTAGGATTTCACCCAATCAATAGTGTACTGATGAATCCAAACAGAGGGGATTTGATGTATTTATGATAATTATTGATTTGAATTTTAGGAATCTTAGCATGAATAATTTTTTGTTTCAGGAAAAAAATGAAATTTTAGCGTCGAGTTAGAGAGTTATTGGAATTTTAGAAATGGGATATTCCTTCCGCTCGTGTAAAAATTTACGAATTCGAGTCAAAAAGCCTGAATATTTCACAAAAATCTAAAAGACCCCATTGTTTTTTGAATTCAAAAAATGATAACTTTAAAACTCGATTTTAGTCTAGAAACCATTTAACCTTTATCAAAAGTCTATTTAAAAATCACATTATGAGAAAGTTAATCGCTTTGTTCATGCTTGCAGGAATCCTGTTCGCACCTGTATTCGCAATCGCACAAGATTCTCCCACAGTAGTTGACGACGAGATCGTAGCTGAGGAGCAGAGTTTTCACCAAGTCGTTAAAGAGAAGTTTATCGAAGGAGACCCTGTCTTTATGACGCCAGTTTTGGTTTGTCTTATTTTGGGACTTGCTGTAGCGTTAGAAAGAATCATTACCCTCAATCTATCTACTACTAACACCAAGAAGCTTTTGGCAAAGGTAGAAGATGCGCTAGCTTCGGGAGGAATTGAAGCAGCCAAGGATGTTACTAAGAGCACAAAAGGCCCGGTTGCTTCCATCTTTACTCAAGGTCTGATGAGATACTCAGAAGGCATCGAGATGGTGGAGAAGTCAATCATCGCCTACGGTTCCGTGGAAATGGGTCGTTTGGAAAAAGGTCTAGTATGGATCTCCCTATTCATCTCCTTGGCTCCAATGCTTGGTTTCATGGGTACGGTAATCGGTATGATTGGTGCATTCGACTCTATCGAAGCAGCCGGTGATATCTCTCCATCCCTAGTAGCAGGTGGTATTAAAATCGCCCTTTTGACAACCGTAGCCGGTTTGATCGTGGCGATTATTCTTCAATTGTTCTACAACTATTGCGTAGCAAAAATCGATTCTTTGGTGAACGATATGGAAGATGCATCCATCTCCTTGGTGGATATCCTAGTGAAGCACAAACTGACCGGAAAGTAATCCGTCGTTTTGCAGCATTTTCTAATTAAATCCTAAACCCCAAAGAAGAAACAATTATGGATACTTATGACATTTTACTTTATGCTGGATACCTTCTAGTAGCTGTCGGGGCTTTATTTGCGGTCGTTATGCCACTAATTAAGTCTCTGGATAATCCAAAATCTTTGCTGAAAACTGTGGTTGGCATCGTTGGAATCGTGATATTATTCTTTATCGCGTACTCGATTTCCAGCAATGAGGTTCTTCCAAAGTTTGAGGCAGATCCGTTTAACCTTACTCCGACAGGTTCACAATTCGTAGGTGGTATGTTGATTACTACATACGTATTGGCGATTATAGCATTGGTAGGAATTGTATTTACGGAACTCAATAAAGCTATCAAATAATTATGGCTAAAAGTAAAAGTAGAATGAGTCAGGAAGTCAATGCAGGTTCTATGGCAGATATTGCCTTCCTGCTTCTGATTTTCTTTCTCGTGACCACGACGATCGCTTCGGACAAAGGTATCTTAAACGTACTGCCTCCGAAGTTGGATCCGAATAATCCGCCGCCAGAAATTGATAAAAACGAACGAAATATCTTTACCATTCTAGTCAATGCAAATGATGACTTATTGGTAGAGGGGGAATATCGTGAGTCTGCCGATGGATTGGATGAAGATATCAAAGCCTTTGTGTTGAATTTCGGAGCGCCAGATGAAGATGCGCAAGCAATATTCAACTCGCTTCCGCAATCACTCCGGGCAGAAGCTAGACGTGATCCAGAGTCTTCTGACCATCCTGGAGAAGCTGTTGTCTCTATCAAGACTAACCGAGGAACATCCTACGAGAAGTACTTGGAAGTATTTGATTTGGCTAAGAAAGCTTACTTTGACATCTATGCAGAGCGAGTAAATCTCGAAACTGCTGAATATCGAGCACTTCCTGGAAACGATGATGCTGAAAAAGCTTTAATAGAAAAAGGGAAAGAAGGTATTCCAATGGCGATTTCTATTGCAGAACCTGATAAAATTGGAAGTTGATATGGGAAAGTTTAAGAAAAAAACCAAAACATCGGAGAACATCCCTACTTCAGCCCTTCCTGATATTATCTTCATGCTGTTGTTCTTCTTCATGGTGACGACTGTATTGAGAGAGCAGGAAATCTTGGTAGAGCAAAAGATCCCTCAGGCTACACAGCTTCAGAAGCTTCAGAAGAAAACTCTTATCTCATATGTGTATATTGGTAAGCCAAAAAACACAGCCTTGTATGGTTCTGAACCAAGAGTGCAAGCTAATGATGCTCTTTTGACCCCAGCAGATATTGTACAGTGGGTTAATAGAGAGCGTGATGCCTTGCCAGAAGCAGATAGAGGAATGATTACAATCTCTATGAAGGTAGATAAGGACGTGAAAATGGGTCCAATCTCTGATGTTCAGACAGAACTCAGGGAAGCAGATGCAAGACGAGTTCTTTACGCCTCAGTAGGAAAAGTTGTGAATAATTAATTTAGAAATACTTTAAAAATTAAAGCTATCTCCCCAAAGAGATAGCTTTTTTTCTATAATGGTAGTCCTGATAAAAAATAAGCGGCAAGTTCAAAATGCCTGGGCCATGTATGATTGGGCAAATTCGGTATATAGCCTAGTCATTACATCTACCATTTTTCCAGTTTATTACAATTCCGTTACAAAGGGGATTGACGGATCAGAACTTGTTTCATTTTTTGGATTTGAAATCATCAATACGGTTCTGTATTCGTATTCTATATCTTTTTCCTTTCTAGTTATAGCTTTGATCTCTCCTATTCTATCTGGTATTGCCGATAGTAGTGGGAAGAAACTCGAATTCATGAAGTTTTTTGCCTATCTAGGTTCTGTTGCCTGTGTAGGTCTTTTCTTTTTTGAGGGAGATAATTTGGAATGGGGAATTATCTGTAGTGTAACAGCAAGTGTTGGTT